>CANQGC010000095.1 GCA_947600345.1 uncultured Clostridia bacterium | reverse complement strand
CCCTCCTCGTAGAGCAGCTTGAGGATCGTGCCGGTGGCGGTGGAGTCGATGGTGATGGCGAGCTTGTCCGTCTCCATCTCGAAGAGGGGCTGGCCCTCGGCGATGGAATCGCCCTCGTGGGCGAGCCACTGGGTGATGATGCCCTCGGTCATCTGCAGGCCCTGCTTGGGCATGATGATCGTCTGCACGCCGGGCAGCTCGCCCGGCGCGGCGGGGGCGGCCTGCTCCGCCGCCGGAGCCGCTTCGGCTTCGCCCGAGAGCAGCGCGGAGTAATCCTCGCCGGGCTGGCCCACGATGGCGATGGGTTCTGCCACGGGCACCATGTCGCCCTCCTCGTAGAGCAGCTTGAGGATCGTGCCGGTGGCGGTGGAGTCGATGGTGATGGCGAGCTTGTCCGTCTCCATTTCGAAGAGGGGCTGGCCCTCGGTGATGGAATCGCCCTCGTGGGCGAGCCATTGGGTGATGATGCCCTCGGTCATTTGCAAGCCCTGCTTGGGCATGATGATTCTCTGTGCCATGCGCGGCCTCCTGTCAGGTTGGTAACGCGCGCCGGCAGGCGCACATGCGCCAGCGGCGCGCGGCCCGCGCGTCCAAAGGGGATCGCAGGAGCGCGGGCAGGTGCCGGACCGGGTCCGGCGGAGGAAGGATCAGCGGTAGCACACCGCCCGCGCAGCGGCGACGATGTCGGCCACCTGCGGGGTCGCGGCGTTCTCCAGATCCACGTTGAAGGGCAGCGGGCAGGCCGCCGCGCCCAGGCGCAACGGCGGGGCGTCCAGGTAGCGGAACGCCTCCTCGGTGACCATCGCGGCCACCTCCGCGCCCCAGCCGGCGGTGCGGTGCGCCTCGTGCACCACCACCAGGCGGCCGGTCTTCTTCACGGATTCGATCACCGTCCGCTTGTCGAAGGGCACCAGCGTCATCGGGTCGATGACCTCGGCGGAGATGCCCTGGGCCGCCAGCGCCTCGGCGGCCTCCAGCGCGCGGCCCACGTAGAGCAGATTCGCCACGATGGTCACGTCCGTGCCGCTCCGCTTGATGTCGGCCTTGCCGAAGGGCAGCATGAACTCCGGATCGTCCGGCACGTCGCACTTCGTGGAGTAGAGCGCCTTGTGCTCGAAGACCATCACGGGGTTGTCGTCCCGGATGGCGGTGCGCAGCAGGCCCGCGGCGTCGCGGCCCGTGGAGGGGCAGGCGACCTTCAGGCCCGGGAAGTGCATGAAGATGGTCTCCACCGACTGGGAGTGGGTGGCGGCGTTGCCGCGGCCGATGCCCTGCTGGCCGCGGATGACCAGCGGAATCTTGGCGCGGCCGCCGAAGATGTAGCGGGTCTTGGCCACCTGGTTGAGCAGCTGATCCATGGCCACGAAGGAGAAATCCATGTACATCAGCTCCACGATGGGGCGCATGCCGGTGCAGGCCGCGCCGAGGCCCGCGCCGATGAAACCGGCCTCGCTGATGGGCGTGTTGAAGGCGCGCTCCCGGCCAAATTCCTTCGTCAGATCGCGGGTGCAGCCGAAGATGGAGCCGATGGTTTCGATGTCCTCGCCCATGATGAACACGCGCTCGTCGCGGCGCATCTCGGCGGCGATGGTGTCGCGCACCGCCATTGCGTAGGTCTTGATGCTCATGCCTCGTCGCCTCCCTCGTAGAAAACGTCGTCCAGCACGTGGGCCGGATCGGGATTGGGGCTGTTCAGCGCGAACTGCGTGGCGGCTTCGACCTCGTCATCCGCCGCGCGATCGATCTCGTCGAGCTCGGCCTCGGTGCAGATTCCCTGCGCGAGCAGCTTTTCGCGCCAGCGCTTGATGGGGTCGCGCCGCTTCCAGCTCTCGACCTCCTCGCGGGTGCGGTAGGTCTGGGGGTCGCCCGTCCAGTGGCCCATCCAGCGGTAGGTCTTGCACTCGATCAGCGTCGCGCCCTCGCCCGCGCGGGCGCGCGCAATGGCGCGCTCGACGGCAGCGTCGATGGCCTCCACGTCGTTGCCGTCCACCGTCTCGCCGGGCATGTTGTAGCCCGCGGCGCGCACGGAGATGTCCTCCACCGACGTGGATTCCCAGGTGGGCACCGATATGCCGTAGCCGTTGTTTTCGCAGACGAATAGGATGGGCAGCTTCCAGACGCCCGCCAGGTTCAGCGATTCGTGGAACGTGCCCTCGTTGGACGCGCCGTCGCCGAAGAAGGAGACCGCCACGCGATCCTGCTTCTGCATCTTGGCCGAGAGCGCCGCGCCCACGGCGATGGGGATGCCGCCGCCCACGATGGCGTTCGCGCCCAGGTTGCCCTGGGTGAAGTCGGCGATGTGCATGGAGCCGGAGCGGCCCTTGCAGTAGCCGGTGGCCTTGCCCATCAGTTCGGCCATCGCCAGATCCATGCGCGCGCCCTTGGCGATGCAGTGGCCGTGGCCGCGGTGGGTGGAGGCGATGTAGTCCTCGTCGGTCAGCCGGGAGCAGACCGTCGCGGCGACGGCCTCCTCGCCGATGTAGAGGTGCACCGAGCCGCGCAGCTTGTTCTCCTCGAACAGCTTCAGCGCCCGGAATTCAAACTTGCGGATGCGCACCATCGTTCGGTAGATGGATACGGCCCGCTCGCGCTCGATCATAGCCTTCCCTCCTCCTTCAGCTTTCGGCAGATGTCCACGATGTGCTGGGTGTTTTCGGCGATGTGCACGCCCGCGGCGCGCAGCGCGCGCTCCTTGCTCTCGGCGCTGCCCGTGCCGTCGGCGGAGACGATGGCGCCCGCGTGGCCCATGGAGCGGCCCTTCGGCGCGTTCTTGCCGGCGATCAGCGCGATCACGGGCTTCTCAGGGTGCGCCGCGATGTACTCTGCGGCCAGTTCCTCCTCGTTGCCGCCGATCTCGCCGATGATGATCACGGCCTTGGTCTCCGGGTCGGCGAAGAAGTCCGGCAGCAGATCCACGAAGGTGGAGCCGGGGATCATGTCCCCGCCCACGCCGATGCAGGTGGACTGGCCGATGCCGTTGTTCGTGAGCATGAAGACCGTCTCGTAGCAGTTGGTGGCGCTGCGGCTCATCACGCCCACGGAGCCGGGGGCAAAGATGCGGTGCGCCATGAAGCCGGCCTTGCTCTTGCCGGGGGAGATGATGCCGAAGGAGTTCGGCCCGAACAGCCGCGCGCCCTTGAGCCGGGCCAGGCGGTAGCAGTACATCATGTCGTGCACGGGCACGTGTTCGGCGATGGTCAGCACGGTCTTGAGCCCGGCGTCCAGCGCCTCCAGCACGGAGGAGCGGGTGAATCTCGCCGGCACGAAGATGACCGAGGCGTTGGCGTCCGTGGCCTCCACGGCCTCCCGGACGGTGTTGAACACGGGCACGCCCAGCACCTGCTGGCCGCCCTTGCCGGGCGTCACGCCCGCCACGACCCGGGTTCCGTAGGCCAGCATCTGCTCGGTGTGGAAGGTGCCCTCGCGCCCGGTGATGCCCTGCACGATCAGCCGGGTGTTCTGGTCGATGATGATGCTCACAGCCGATCCCTCCTCTCCAGCAGCGCGGCCACGGATTCGCGCAGACCATCGGTTCGGATGACGTCGGAGTGCAGGCCCTCGATGATCTCCACGCCTTTATCCTTGTTCGTTCCCTCCATGCGCACGAGGATCAGTTTGCCGTCCAGCGAGTGGCGCTCCATGGCGAGCTTCACGCCGCCGGCCACCTCGTCGCAGCGGGTGATGCCGCCGAAGATGTTGATCAGCACCGCCTTCACGCCGGGCGTGGAGAACAGGATGCGCATGGCCTCGGCGATGCGGTCGCTGGTGGCGCCGCCGCCCAGATCCAGCACGGCGGCCACCTTCATGCCGTTCTTGGTGATCATGTCGATGCAGCTCATCAGCATGCCGGAGCCGTTGGAGCAGACGGCGACGGAGCCGCCGGCCTCCACGGGGATGTAGAGGAAGTTGAACCTGCGCGCCTCGCGCACCAGCTCCTCCTCGGGCAGCTCGTCGCGCCAGGCGGTCACGTCCGGCAGGCGGTAGAGCGCGCTGTCGTCGATGTCGATCTTGCCGTCCAGCGCGATCAGCCGGTTCTCGGAATCCACCGCCAGCGGATTGATCTCGCAGAGCATGCAGTCGTAATCCATAAAGCAGGCGTAGAGCTTGCGCAGCAGGTCGTCCAGCGCCTTCAGGCAGTCCAGCGGAAGGCCGGAGGAGGAGAGCAGGTAGCGCGCCATGTAGTCCTGCACGCCGATCATCGGGTCGATGACCAGCTTCTTGATCCTGTCGGGGTCGGTCCTCGCGGTCTCCTCGATCTCCATGCCGCCCATCGCGGAGAAGATGATCACCGGCTGCTTGCTCAGGCGGTCGAGCAGGATCGACAGGTACCACTCGCGCGCGCTGCTCGCCCGCTCCACCAGGTACAGCTTGTTGACGCGCAGCCCGCGCAGCTCGCTGCCCAGCAGCCGCCGGGCGTGAGCCTCGGCCTGGGCCAGGTCGTCGGCAAACTGGATGCCGCCCGCCTTGCCGCGGCCGCCGATCTGCACCTGCGCCTTGACCACCAGCGGGAAGCGCACGCCCTCCCGCGCGATCGCCTCCGCCACATCCTCGGGGCGGTCGACGACGCAGCCGCGCATCACGGGCAGGTCGTACTTCTTAAACAGCGCCTGGGCCTGGTATTCCATCAGCTTCAAGCGCGCTCACCCCCAGATCTCTTCGTCGCTGGGCATGTAGGAGCCGGGGCGCACCGTGGCGATGCGGCTGACGTTGAACAGGTGCCGCCAGCTCAGGTTTTCGGAGATGGAGTTGTTGCCCCAGCTGCCGCAGCCCAGCGTGGTGGTGGCGGACAGGCTGTTGAAGAAGGAGCCGCCGTTGTTCGTGGAGCAGATTTGGTTGACCAGGAAGCGCGACACCGGCAGCGCCTGGGCGGCGGCCTCGATGTGCGCCTGGTTGTTGGAGTGGATGCACACGCTGTGGCCCTTGCCCTCCACGTTGAGGTTCGCCATCGCGGCATGGATGCAGGCGTCCCAGTCGTCCAGGTTGTCGTAGGTGGCGATCACCGGGCACATCTTCTCCTTGGAGAGCACGTCCTCCCTGCCGGGGCAACCGGCCTTGACCAGGATCACCTGGATGTCGTCGGGATGCGCGAAGCCGCAGCGCTCGGCCACGAACTTGGCGCTCTGGCCCACGATGTTCTTGTCGATCGTGCCGCCGGGGAACACCACGTCCCGCAGCTTCTGCACGTCCTCGGGCCTGTCGATGTAGAGTGCGCCGTTCTTTTTGAAGATCTCCACGGCCTTCGCGTAGATGGACTTCGGCATGATGGCCGTCTGCTCGCCGGAGCAGATGATGCCGTTGTCGAAGCGGCGGCCCTCGATGATCATCGGGATGGCCTTCTCCAGGTCGACATCCGTATCAATCATGCACTGCACGTTGCCCGCGCCCACGCCGAAGGCCGGCTTGCCCGAGGCATAGGCCGCGCGCACCATGCCCATGCCGCCGGTGGAGATGCACACGTCGCACTGCTTCATCACCTGGCCGGAGAGCTCCACGGTGGGCTCGTCGATGATCTGGATGATGTCCGCGGGCGCGCCCAGCGGCGCGAGCGCCTCCTTCATCAGCCGCACGGCCTCGCCGGAGCACTTCTTGGAGCGGGGATGCGGGCAGATGATGATGGCGTTGCGGCCCTTGAGCGCAAACATGGCGTTGCACATCGGCGTGACGATGGGGTTCGTGGTGGGCGTCACGGCGCCGACCACGCCCATGGGCTTCGCCACCAGCACCAGGCCCTGCTCCGGCAGGCGCTCCAGGATGCCCACGCTCTTCTTGCCCTTCATGTCGTTCCAGATGACCCGGGCCTTGCCCTGGTTCTTCTTGATCTTGTCCTCGTACACACCCATGCGCGTCTCGTCCACGGCCATGCGCGCCAGGGGAGCGGCGTTGTCAAAGATCGCCTTCGCGATGGCGCGGCAGGCGGCGTCCACCTGCTCCTGGTTCCAATTCTCGAATTCGGCCTGCGCGGCGCGCGCGCGGGCAACCAGTTCGCTTACCTGCATCTGAGCATCCATGATTCGTACCTCCCAATTCATTCATCGTCGATTGTGCCCGCTCGCCCTTCGCAGCGAGCCGGGCCTAAAGTTTGCCAAATTGGTCATACCATAATGGTCATACCAATATCATAGCACGGTCCGCGAAAAGAAGCAATACTTCCGCGAAAATTTGTACTAAAAAGCGAATATTTAACATAAATACAGCTCAATATTCATCAAAATCTGCTATCCTGACAGGGAAGTATTTTGAAAAAAGGCGTTGATTTCATGGCAGAAGCGAGGGTGGCGAAGCGCTACGAGGAGATTGCTTCCAGCATGATCGAGCGGATTCATTCGGGCGAACTGCGCCCGGGCGACCGCCTGCCGCCGGAGCGCGCGCTGGCGGAGAGCTACGGCGTGAGCCGGCCGGCGATCCGCGAGGCGCTGCGCTCGCTGGAGATGATGGGGCTGGTGGAGTCCCACGTGGGCGAGGGCACGTACATCAAGGCGCCGACGCTCTCGAGCCTGATGGATCCCTTCTCCCTGGTGCTGGCGCAGAACGCGAAGCTCGGCGGCGAATTGATCGAGGCCCGACTGATCCTGGAGACGGAGATCGCCGCGCTGGCGGCGCGCAGGCGCACGCCGGAGCAGCTGGCGCAGCTGGAGGAGACGCTCAGCGACATGGAGCGCGATCTGGCGGCGGGAGGATTGGGCATTGAAGCGGACGCGCGCTTTCACGCGCTGCTGGCCGAGGCCGCGGGGAACGAATCGCTGCGGATGATGTTGGAGATGTGCGCGGGGATGCTCTCGCGCACGCGGCCGATCACGCAGGCCATCAAGGGCGTGCCCCGGATGACACTCAAGGATCACGCCGCCATCTGTGAGGCGGTGCGCGCCCAGGACGAGCGCGGTGCGCGCAGGCTGATGCGCGTCCATCTGAACCGCGCGCTGCGCAACCTCGCCAAGCTGCAAAAGGCATAGGCCGAAGAATCCGCGCGCCCGGACCCAGAAAGAGAAGCCTTCGCGGCGAGCGAAGGCTTCTCTGTGCGCCGAGACGACCGGTTTCCCGCTCAGTAGACGAATCCTTCCCCCTGGCGAAGCAGCCGGAGCTCGCAGTCGGGCGCGGACTTGGGCAGGGCGTCGATGATCTGCTGGGGATCGCCGTGATGCAGCGGGAAGGTCCAGAAGTGGCAGGGCACGCAGATCTTGCAGCCCAGCATGCCCGCGTACTCCGCCGCCTGGAGGCCGTCCAGATTGCCGAACGCGCCGTTGATGGGCAGAATCGCGATCTCCGGGCGGATTTCCCGCGGCGCGCGCAGCCGGTCCCAGGTGGGAGCGGTGTCGCCCGCGTAGTAGACGCGGGTGAAGCCGAAGTCCAGCACGAAGCCCAGCGCCTCCGGCGCGAGTTCGCCGTGGTCGCAGTCCACCGGCAGTATGGAGAACTCGTCCAGAAGGATTCTCTCCCCCTTGCGCATCACGTGCACCCGCGCCATGTCCAGGCCCATCTTCTCCATCTCAGCGGCCACGGGGGCGTTGGTGTAGACCTGCGTGCGGCCGTTGGCCATCATCGCCTCGATGGCGTCCACGTCAAAGTGGTCGCCGTGCTCGTGGGAGATCAGGAGCACGTCGAAGTTGATGTCGTCCGCCTCGCACGGCGGCGGATTGAGGCGCTTGAAGCCCAGGCCCTCCTCGGGGATGGTGCGCATCACCGAGTCGGTGAAGTAGGGGTCGATGGCGATGGCGCGCCCTCCGGCCGTCTTGAGCAAGAAGCCCGCCTGGCCCAGCCAGAACAGCGCCAGATGGCCTTCGCCGGGGTTCGTTCGGACAAAATTCCTGACAAAATCCATGAAAAACCTCTCCCTTCCGTTCATTTTGTGCAAATTGCGCTTGAATCTAGCGACAAAATCGGCTATAATAAAGCGATGCCTTAGGCATTGAGACCCTTATACCATAACACAAATTTCAAGCCGCGTAAAGAACTTTTCAAAAAAACTTCGCGCGGAGCGGAGGATCATGAAGGAAAAGCGAACGACGATCTACGATATTGCCATTCGCCTGGGCATCTCCACGGCGACGGTCAACCGGGCGCTGACCGGCAAGCCCCGCGTGCGCGAGGAGACGCGGAAGAAGGTGCTCCAGGCTGCGGAGGAGATGGGCTTCAAGCCCAATCAGCTCGCCCGCGCGCTGGCGCGCGGAACCATCCGCCTGGCCGTGCTGGGCTTCACCAGCTTTCCCGAATTTCATGAACCCTTTCTGCGCGGCGCGCGCGAGGCGGGGGAGGAGCTGGCCGACTTCAACGTGAAGACGGACTACTTCAGCTTCGACCAGGGCGCTTCCAACACCTCCGCCGCGGACGCCTACCTGGTGGACGTGCTGCACCGCATCGCTGAGGGCGGCTACGATGGCGCGCTGGTGCTGGCCCGGCGCTCCGAGGCGTTCGAACTGCTCAAGAGGCGGGGCGTGTACGTGGCCTCCGCCGTCAACGACATCGATCCCGCCAATCGCGGCTTTTACATCTGCTACAACGGCTACGTGGCCGGGCGCATGGCGGCGGAGCTCATCTATCGCTGGCTGCCCCGGCGCGATCTCCCCGTGGCCATCGCCTCCGGCTGGGAGGACATGAGCATCCACAGCCGCATGGTGGCCGGCTTTATGCGCCAGGTCGAAATTACGCCGCTGCGCCTGCACTCCATCTGCTACAACCGCGACAACGAGGAAATCGCCTACGAGAATACCCGCAAGCTGCTCTCCGACGTGCCGGATCTGGGCGCGATTTATGTGAACTCCTTCAATTCCGCGGGTGTCATCCGCGCCGTTCGCGATGCAGGCAGGGCGGGGGAGCTGCTGCTGGTGACTTCGGACATCAACGACGAGCTCAAGGCGTGCATCGAGGAGGGCGTGGTCACCGCCTCCATCTTCCAAAACCAGTACGAGCAGGGCAAGCGCGGCCTGCAGACGCTGTTCCGCGCGCTGGCCAACGGCGAAACCCCTCCTGAAACCATTGTTATCGATCCGCAACTTATACTGCGCAGCAATCTTTCGCTATTTTAGACAAAGAAAATCGAGGCCGTTCGCGGCCGATTTTTTTGCGTTAAATTTTTCTTTTGACCGTTTTTACAGACATCGCTTCCTATATTTGTATGATAACGTCAGAAAGTTTATAATTTGCTATTGACAGATTAAGTTTTGTGTGCTATAATCAAATTGTGATTGACAATTGCAGTATACATTCTGCATATTTTTTGAGGGGGAAGTGTAACCGATTACATTCCCCGATGGTTCAGCCAGCGAGGGAAGGAGGAATGCTTTCTTATTAACGAGACTGCATATATGCATAAATGTAAGCGGTTACATTTTGGGGCGCGCGACGCCCGCTGAATCTCGATCCGGTTTCCCGCAAGACGGGCAAGATAAGAAGAAGGAGGCCAAC
>CANQGC010000094.1 GCA_947600345.1 uncultured Clostridia bacterium | reverse complement strand
CATAACCTACTACCGGGTGGATTACATCGCCTTCAATGCCTGGCCGGAGAGCGTCCAAACTCCGTCCACCTCTGTCTCTCCCTACGTCTCCTCCGATGGCTTGACGGTCTCCGTGGGAAAGGGAAAGACAACTCCCTTCACCCTCACCTTCACCGTACAGGACATCTCCTCCTACCTGGGTTCCAGCCGGGCGAACGCCATCCGCTTCGGCTTCTTCGCGTCCTTCACCTCCACCAAGACAAGTGGGGGCTACGCGCAGTATTGCTCCATGTCGAGCGAGCGCCTCACCTACCTGCGCTATCGCCTGAATCCCACCATCCTTTCCATGGACTTCGAGCGCTGCGACGCCACCGGCGCGTGGGCGAACGATGGCGTCTACCTGCGCTGCAAGGAGATGCGGATCGCAATATCGAGCCAGGCGTCGGTGAACGATATTCAAACCGCGACCATCTCCGTCGCTCCTTCGGACGACAGCAGCGGTCGCAGGTACAACGTCGGCGCCTACCCTGCGAAGATCGATGCGGCGCTCACGCCCAGTGGCTACAGCGAGGCGGGGTACACGACCGGCGCGACCGGGAACATATTCTACGGCTACGCGTTGAGCCCGACCCTCGACTACACGCTGACGTTCACCCTCGCCGACGAGTATCAGACGGCGACCTTCGTGGACAAGGTCCCGCACGCGTTCGCGCGCCTCCACCTCTCCGGCGCGAAGGACGGCGGCGTGGCGATCGGCAGGTTCTCAACCTCCACGGACGGCCACCCCATGTTCGAGGTCGCCGATACCCACGAGTCCCACTTCTACGGCCCGGTGTACTTCGAGGGCAATCTCGGCATCGGCGCGCTGCCGGTGGGCTTCGCCACGGTGACGCTGAAGAACAGCTCGTCCTCCGCAAAGGTCGTGAGCGCCACGATCCCCGCCATGGAGAACGCCACGCACTACGTCTGCACCGGCGTGCTCGGCTGGGCATCGGGCAGCCGCCCGGGCTCGACCATAATCCCGAGCATCTCCGGAAACACGCTGTCCGCCAATTTGACCGGCGGAAGCACCGTGCTGTTCGGCGTGCTGGGCGTGCTCTCCCGGACTGACATCAACAGCGGCGGCTCCGGCGAGGGCGGCGGCGAAGGCGGCGGCGAAGGCGGCGGCGAAGGCGGCGGGGGCGGCAGCGGAGGCGGAGGCGGTGGCGGCTCCACCTGGTACTCGGGCACGGCCCTGAGCGCATCCAGCGGCACCACCAGCTCCTCCTCCCTCAGCGGAACCTTCTACGTCGGCGACTACTACCTCAACACCACCTACGGCTACGTCTACCGCTGCACCACGGCGGGCTCCGGCTCCGCCGCGATCTGGACCTACCAGGGCAGCATTCGCGGCCCGGCCGGCCCCACCGGCCCCTACTTCACCCCCCACGTCTCCACCGACGGCACGCTCTCCTGGACCAACAACGGCGGCCTCTCCAACCCCGCCTCCGTCAACATCAAGGGCCCCAGCGGCTCCGGAGGTTCGGGAAATAAACTCTTCACCGGCAACGAGGTCAGCGGCGAAGGCACCAGCATCACCCCCGCGGCGGGCGTCAGCGGCATTAAGCTCGTTCCCGGGAACTTTGGAGATTCCGGCAAGTCCCAGACGGCCACGGTCACGCTCACCGCAAAGCAAGCGATTTCGAACCTAACCGTGTCCGGCGAATATCACACGGAGACCACGTACGATAAGATCACTCTGACCATAGCCGGAAGCACGAAGATAAGCGCCGCCACGGGACAAAGCGCCTACAGCCAGCGATGGTCCGGATCGCTTTCTTCCAGCCAGAGCATCGTGATCACATACTCGAAGGACAGCAGCAACAACGGATCGAACGAGACCGATACGAAGTTCACCATCTACGGCGGCGGTCTGAAGTATTCGAACTATACGGATTACTTTTCAACTTCCGGCGTGGGCTCCGGCCTGACGAACTGGTCGATCTCAAGCTGGGTGGAGCCATCCGGCAGCGTGACGCTGGGCGCCGCAAGCGTCGGCGACATCTACATCAACACGGACGAGTGGAGCATCTATGAATGCGTAACCGCGGGCACCGGCGCTTCATCCCGCTGGAAATACCTGGCGACGATTCCGACCGGCGGAGATGGCGGCGGAGGCGGCGGCTCATTCACCGGAACCCTGGGCGTCTCTCAGGGCGGAACCGGCGCGACTTCCCTCGCTTCCTACGGCGTGCTCGTCGGAAACGGAACAAACCCGGTAACGTCCGTCGGCAGTTCCTCTTCGGGAGCGGTCTACAAGTCGAGCTCCTCCTCCACTCCGACGATCGGGACGCTGCCGATTGCGCAAGGCGGCACGGGGGCGACCACAAGTTCCTCCGCGTTGACCAATCTGGGAGCCGCCGCGCTCACCAGCACGGTTACCAATGTGAGCGTCAGCGGAAGCACTCTGTACGTCTATAAAGGCGGCAGCAGCAGCGCTTCGAGCACCTACTCACTGCCATCCGGCGGCAGCGGTTCGTCCACCAGCGTGCCGAATGCCTCCTCGAGTACGCGGGGCATCATGTACCTCTACACCGGCACCGGCTCGAACACCGACGGCACCATGACCCAGAAGGCCATCACCGACGCGATCTCCAACGCCGGCGGGGGAAGCAGCGGCAGCAGCTCGGTCACCTACAAGACCGGCGAGGCGAGCACCGGCAATTACTGGATCGACGGCAAGCTCATCTACCGCTACATCGCCACGGGCAGCCACAAAATTACGACCAGCAATACCAATCTTGTCACTCTTCCGTCCAGGCCATCCCAGGTGATCTCTTTGCGGGGAATGACGAATAATGGATCTTACTGGCGTCCACTCCCGCATTCGAACAAAAGCAGTGCTCTCAATATGATGCTTGCATTCGATATCACTCAAAACACAATCATTATCTCTGGTGGCGCAGACGCTGCGGGAACTTATAACTACGTCATCATCGCCGAATACACCAAGTAGAAAGGGAGGGAATTCCAATGAGCGCAAACGAAGATCGCATCAAGGTGCGCGACAAGTACAAGACCATCCTGGGCCGAAACAAGTACAGCCAGGCCAAGCGCGCCTACTGCTACAAGAAGTACTCCGACGGCAAATACTACTCCGACTGCTCCAGCTCCATCGCCGCCACCTACAAAGCCTGCGGCTTCCCCATCACCTACGGCGGCAGCAGCCTTCCGAACACCGTGGGGATGTATCACTCCAAGGACCTGGTGCAGGTTCCGGTGAAGATCGAGAGCGGAATCATCCAAAACCCGGAGCTCCTGCGCATCGGCGACATGCTGCTCTTCGCCGGCAGCGATACGAGCCGCGCCAAGGCGGGCTACGTGGGGCACGTCGAGATGGTGGGCGAGATTTCGTCCAAGGGAAAGGTTACCATCTACGGCCACGGCTCCCGCACGCCCAGGGCCACGGAGCTCAACAGCTACTGCAAGCAGCGCCGCGCCAAGAAGACGGGCACCAAGGTGGGAAACATGGGCCTGATTCGCGTGCTGCGCCGCATCCAGGACGATGCCGCGTCGGTCGAGGACGCCGCGCCGGAGACCGGTATTCCGCCCGCCGCCGCGTCCAGCGTTTCGATCTACGGGTGCCGGGCGGCGCACCTGCGCACCGGTCCGGGCACCAACTACGGCAGCGTCGGCTTCTGCAAGAGCGGTGATGTGCTCGACGTTCCGGATGTCGAAGGATGGCAGCCCGTGATCCACGGCGGCATGGTCTGCTGGGTCAGCGCGCGGTACGTGCGGGGGTGATTCGAGGATGAGCGAGGGAATCCTGGTGGCGCTGATCGGCCTGGGCGGCAGCGCCGCCGGCAGCCTGATCGGCGTGCTGACCAGCAGCCGCCTGATCCAGTACCGCCTGGAGCAGCTGGAGAAGAAGGTGGACAAGCACAACAGCGTGATCGAGCGCGTGTTCGCCCTGGAGCAGCGCGCGTCCGTCAACGAGACCAAGCAGCGGGTCA
Source organism: uncultured Clostridia bacterium (assembly GCA_947600345.1). Classification (GTDB taxonomy): domain Bacteria; phylum Bacillota; class Clostridia; order Christensenellales; family Aristaeellaceae; genus SFTH01. Next base: position 5,445 of record CANQGC010000094.1, on the reverse strand, counting down.
CGGACCATCGCTTGGAGGATTTGGAGAGAAGGGGGGTGGAACACGGATGAAGCGCTTCATTAAATGCGCGCTGATCCGCGCGCTGCGCACGCTGGCGCAGACCGCGGCGGCGACCATCGGCACCAGCGCCCTGCTCAGCGAGGTGGACTGGCTGGCGGTGCTGAGCGCCGGCGCCCTGGCGGCGATCCTTTCGCTGCTGACGAGCTTCGCCACGGGGCTTCCGGAGGCAGAGATGGATTGCGGGAAGTCGGAGGATTTCTCGTGAGGATGGAAAAAAGGCTTCCAGCGGGAGGCTGGATGCCGGGAGGTTGGGTTTGGTATGGCGGATGGAGAGGGGGGATGGAAAGAGTTCGATTGTGATTGCGAGGGGTGCGTTTGCTCTTTGGTTTGGGAAGCCGTCTGGCTTCCCAAACCAAAACTCGCTTCGGGCGGCCCGCGGTATGGGAGGGGTGAGGCGTTGGCTTGAATTGCCGGGTTTGGATGGACGCCGCGGGCCGCTGGGGGTTACGGGGTTACGCTGGGCTCCGCCCAGACCTGCCAAGGAACCTGAGGTTCCTTGGATTCTCCCTTCTGGGGGACGGGAGGGGCGTCAGCTTTCGCCGCTGATGATTTCACCGGAGGAGCCGTCGATGATGACCACCGGCTCCGTGGGCTCCGCCTTGGGGACGTAGCGGTCGTCGATCATCTGCTGCACGTCCTCCATGCAGGCGCTCATGTCGTTGTGCGCGAGGCCGGTGGCCAGCCCCTGGCTATAGGCGGCGCTGTATTCGTCGAACGCGGCGTCCAACGCTGCCGTCTGCTCCGCGCTGAGCACCGCCTTGTCGCTGCCAAAGTAGTCCGTCAGCGCCGTGTTGAGCGCTGCGGCACAGGCGTACTCCGCCTGCAGCTGGGGAATCAGCTTGTGCTGCACGTCGACCCCCGGCTCGTCCACGCGGTCGTAGAGCTCGGTCATGTCGATGAGCTCCTGGTAGGTCTGCTCCTGAATTCCGTTGGCGGCGTTCGCGTACCTGTGCTGAATATTTGACCGCATATAGGTCGTGACGCAGAGGCAGACGAACAGCAGCAGCAGCGCGCTTCCGCCCGCGATTGCCGCTCGCACGAGCCACCGGTCCTGCTTCCAAACGGCAAGCTTTGCTTTCACCTTTTCCACGTACGGGGAACCTCCTCTTTCATTCCGGGTCGTTGTGTATATGCGATTGAAATTCGTGAATATACATGAGAATATACGACAACTTTCCCGCGATTCCTGCAATCCATTTATGAAAAAATGTATATATACACGGTATATTCTTCTGTATTTCATCGTATTTTATACAGTATATGTTTTTTGTGTACGGATTATGTCATCCCGCTGCCGCAATTTGTCAAAGGGATTGTTTTTTAACTGTGGATTCGCTATAATGAAGGCAGCAAAATTTGGGAGGAAATGCCATGCGTTACGCGGATTTGTTTGGGCGAAGGACATCGGTGATCGCCCTGGGGACGATGGATTTCGGCGGCAAGATCGAGGAGGGGAAGGCCCGGGAGTTCATGGACGCCTACGTGGAGCTGGGCGGAAACTTCATCGATACCGCGCGGGTCTACGGCGACTTCGTCCGGGAGATTCTGGGCGGCAGCGAGCAGGTGATCGGCCGCTGGCTGGAGGACCGGCGCTGCCGGGATTCCATCGTGCTGGGCACGAAGGGCGCGCATCCGGACTTTCACGATATGCACACCGGCCGCCTGAGCCGGGCGGAGATCCTGGACGACATGAAGCGCAGCTTGGACAACCTGCGCACGCCCTGCGTGGACGTCTACTGGCTGCACCGGGACGACCGGAGCAGGCCGGTGGAGGACATACTGAATACGCTGACCGAGCTGGTGGAGGGAGGAATGGCCCGCTTCGTGGGCGTGTCCAACTGGCAGCCGGACCGCATCGCGGAGGCGCTGGATTGCGCGGCGAAGCACGGCCTGGTGAAGCTCGCGGCGAACCAGCCCCAGTTCAGCCTGGCGCGGCAGGTGATCGTCGAGGATGATACGCTCTGCCAGATGGACGCGGAGACCTACGCGCTGCACGTGCGGGAGAACCTGCCCTGCGTGGCGTTCTCCTCCCAGGCCAAGGGCTTCCTGGCGAAGATGGCGGCGGGGGAGGCGCTCACCGACAAGAGCCGCCGCCGCTTCCTCTGCCCGGAGAACGAGGCCGCGCTGGAGAAGGTGCGGGCGCTGTCGGCCGAGACGGGAACCTCCGTGGCGGCGCTGTCGCTGGCCTGGCTCACGAGCCAGCCCTTCCCGTGCTTCCCGATCGCCGGGGCTAGCCGCATGGAGCAGGTGCGGGCCATCGCCGAGGCGGGCGACGCGGCGCTCACGCCCGAGCAGCGGGATTTCCTGCGCAGGATGTGAGCGTTCGGCAAATCTTTACCTGTGCGCGTTTGACAAGCATGGGGATTTGTGCTAGATTTTATAATGAAATCACAGGGCTTTCCCCGTGAGAAACCAAGCAATTGAAAGGAAGTCTTTGACTATGGAGAAGCTCATCGGCGCGGCGGTCATCGGCCAGTCCGGCGGCCCCAGTTCCGTCATCAACGCCTCCGCCTACGGCGCGATCAAGACCGCGCTGGACAGCGACGTCATCACCAACGTGTACGGCATGTGCCACGGCATCGTCGGCCTGCTCAACGACGATTTGATCGACATGTCCAAGGAAGACCCGGACGAGCTGGCGCTGATGAAGTACACGCCCTCCTCCGCGCTGGGCTCCTGCCGCTATAAGCTGGCCGACCCCGACGAGGACGAGACCGACTACATCAAGATCCTGGAGATGTTCAAGAAGTACAACATCCGCTACTTCTTCTACAACGGCGGCAACGACTCCATGGACACCTGCAATAAGATCAGCAAGTTCATGCTGCGCAACGGCTACGAGGTGCGCTGCATGGGCATCCCGAAGACCATCGACAACGATCTGGCCGGCACCGACCACTGCCCGGGCTTCGCCTCCGCCGCGAAGTTCATCGCCACCTCCGTCATGGAGGTCTATCGCGACGCCACCGTCTACGACAAGGGCATGATCACCGTGATCGAGTGCATGGGCCGCCACGCGGGCTGGCTGACCGCCGCCGCGTCGCTGGCCGGCTACCTGGGCAAGGGCGCGGACCTGATCTACCTGCCCGAGGTGGACTTCGACATGGATAAGTTCGTGGCCAAGGTCAAGAAGATCTACGCCGAGAAGCAGAAGTGCCTGGTGGTCGTCTCCGAGGGCATCCACGACAAGGACGGCACGTTCATCACCGAGTACCAGACCCAGGGCGCAGCCGCGGCAAAGGATAGCTTCGGCCACACCCAGCTGGGCGGCCTGGCCAGCTTCCTGGCCAACCGCCTGAAGGCGGAGACCGGCGCCAAGGTGCGCGGCATCGAGCTTTCGCTGCTCCAGCGCTGCGCGGCCCACTGCGCCTCCCAGACCGACATCGACGAATCCTACGCCGCTGGCAAGGCGGCGGTGGACAATGCGGTGGCCGGCGTGACCGACCGCATGGTGGGCTTCGCCTGCACGCGCGAGAACGGCAAGTACGAGTGCAAGACCGAGCTGTTCGAGCTGACGATCGTCGCCAACACCGAGAAGAAGGTGCCGCGCGAGTGGATCAACGAGGAGGGCGACGGCGTGAACCAGGGCTTCATCGACTACTGCCTGCCGCTGATCCAGGGCCAGACCCAGCTGAAGATCGAGAACGGCCTGCCGCGCTTCGTCAACTTGAAGAAGGTCAAGGCGGTTCCCCCGAAGGCGTAAGAACCAAAGAATCAATAGAGGCACCAACGCAGGACTCTGGCCCCATCTACGGGGCCAGAGTCCGTCGCTTCCCAGGCGAAGCAAAAGGGAGAATCCAAGGAACCTCAGGTTCCTTGGCAGGAATTCTTAAGGGACAGAGTCCCTTAAGCAGGTCTGGGCGGAGCCCAGCGTCACCCCAGGCGGCCCGCGGTATCCAACAAAAATAGGGCAATTCGCACCAACGCTTCATCGCCTCCATACCGCGGGCCGCCGCGGCGATTTTTTGGGAAGGGAAGCCGCAAGGCTTCCCTTCCCAAAAGAGTCCGCACTAACTCAAATCCCCCGCCCCGAAAACGAAGAAACGCTCGCATCAAACCAGCAGCCCCCGACGGATTCCCTCCGTCGGGGGCCCTTTTTTATTTCGTGAAGCTGTACTTCACAAAGTTTCCCTTCCGATCCCCGGTCGTGACAATCGTCTCGCCGTTCAGGTTCTCCACGTAGTCCAGTATCGGATACGGCGCGTTCGCCAGCACATAGTCGAGCGGATCGTCCGCCTCGATCTCCAGGAACGTTTCCTTGTCGTGCGCCTCCCCCGGACAGGGCTTGATCGTGCGCACCAGCACCTCATATTCCGCCATGATGCTTCCGCCTTTCACAAGTTTGCTCGCAAGCAGTATGGCGGATTTGAGGTGATTTCAAACTGGAAAACAGCGGGGGAGGGAGAGCGGGTTAAACGAAGCGTTCGTTTGCTCTTTTGGTTTGGGAAGCCCTTTGGCTTCCCAAACCAAAACTCGCTTCGCGCGGCCCGCGGTATGGAGGCGATGGGGCGATTGTTCGCGTTGCCGGAGATGGGGTAAACACCGCGGGCCGCTGGGGTTACGGGGGTGACGCTGGGCTCTGCCCAGACCCGTTCGGGCTTTGCCCGGACCCACTCAAGGGACTCTGTCCCTTGAGAATTCCTGCCAAGGAACCTGAGGTTCCTTGGATTCTCCCTTCTGGGGAGCGTAGGGGCGGCGTTCGCGAGCCGCTGCAAAGCTAATACTCAATCCGAAAATAATCCAAATGCTTCTTAAACCGATCCTGCGCCGTGAGGCAGGTGTCCATCAAATAGCCACGCTCCCGGTCCCACTCCGCCAGGCCCCGGTAGTAGTAGAGCTTCAGATCATCCTCAATGATGAAGGGCACCACGTTCCACTTCAAACACTCCTTGAACAGAATCAACCGCCCCACGCGGCCGTTGCCGTCCTGGAAGGGATGAATGCGCTCGAAGCGCACGTGGAAGTCGACGATCTCCTCCAGCGACTTCGCGGGCGCGTCATTGTACGCGGCCAGCAGCGCGCGCATCTTCGCGGAAACCTGCTCCGGCGTCGTCGTCTCCCGCCCGCCCACCTCGTTGGGGAAGCGCTTGTAGCCGCCCACCTCGAACCATTCCTTCCGGCTGTCGCTGGTGCCACCCTTCAACATCTCGTGCAGCCGCTTGATGAAGCGCTCGCTCAGCCGGGCGTTCGCGCCCTCGATCACGGCGTCGATGCAGCGGAAATGGTTCGCCGTCTCCACGATGTCGTCCACGTTGACGCTGCCCTCCGCGACGCCGAGGGTGTTCGTCTCGAAGATGTGGCGCGTCTGCTCGTGGCTCAGGCGGCTGCCCTCCATGTGGTTGGAGTTGTAGGTCAAATCGACCTGCACCCGGTGGTAGATGCCGC
>CANQGC010000093.1 GCA_947600345.1 uncultured Clostridia bacterium | reverse complement strand
CCCCACGTGTTCGACCGCTTCTATAAGGCCGACAAGGCCCACACCTCCGGCATGGGCACCGGCCTGGGCCTGTCCATCTGCAAGAGCATCGTGCAGCAGCACGGCGGCGAGATCGAGCTGCGCTCCCAGCCGGGGGACACGGCCTTCTCCTTCGCGCTGAACGCGGCGGAACCCGCGCAGCGCGCCATCCCCGCCCAGGAACCCCCGCGCGCGGCGGCCAGTTCAGAACCCGCCGCCCCCGACGCTACCGGAGAAAGCCAACAATAGGGACTTTCCTTTTTAACGCTTTTGCTGTATAATAGGAACATCGGCTTGAAACGCCATCGAAAAACCGACCATAAGTGAGGAAATGCCATGCTGAAAAAGATTCTCGCGCTGCTCGTGCTGGCGGCGCTGCCGCTCAACTGCGCGGCGCTCTCCGAGGCGCCCTCCTACGACGTCGTCTACTCCACGTCCAACCCCATACCGGAGATCGCTGAACGGGTGCGCCCGGCGGTGGTGCAGGTGATCTGCCTGAGCGAGAACTGGGATCCCGTGACCCGCGTGTCCTCCGAGGACGAGCTGGGCGGCGGCTCCGGCACCTACATCCGCGCCGGAGAGAACGGCAAGGGCGGCTACATCCTGACCAACTACCACGTGATCGAGGAGGGCGAGATCTACCACATCGAGTGGCTGACCGGCGAGACGATGGACGCCACCGCCGTGGGCCACGACGACGGCACCGACATCGCCATACTCCGCTTCGAGGACGCCCCGCCCGCGGGGGTGGAGCCCGTGCCCATGGGCGACTCCGACGCGCTGCGCGTGGGCGAGCTCTCCATCTGCATCGGCAACCCCGGCGACGCCACCGACGTGCTGACCGGCACCGTCACCGCCGGCATCATCTCCGGCCTGGAGCGCGAGGACATCAACGCCGACAACTTCGGCCGCAGCGTATCCACGATCCAGACCGATGCCGCCATCAACACCGGCAACTCCGGCGGCGCGCTGCTCAACTACAAGGGCGAGCTGGTGGGCATACCGACGCTGAAGTTCATGTACGACCAGAACGTGGTGTTCGAGGGCCTGGGCTTCTGCATCCCGATCAACGCGGTCAAGACCTTCATCGACCAGATCATCGACACCGGCAGCGTCACCCGCCCGCGCCTGGGCATCACCGTTGCCGACATCGACGGCCCGGACGAGCCCATGAAGAAGTACCCGCCCATCGGCGCGCAGGTCTACACCGTGGAGGAGGGCGGCCCCTCCGCCAGGGCGGGCCTGCAGGTGGGCGACGTCATCACCGAGATCAACGGCGTGCGCATCGAGAGCTACATGGACCTGCTCAAGGAGCTGGATAAGTGCCAGGCCGGCGACCGCGTGGAGCTCAAGGTCTACCGCTACTACGACGAAAACGGCACGCTCACCGGCGACTACGAGGAAAAGTACTTCACGGTGAAGCTGGAGCTGAACAAGTAAACGAAGCGACAGAAGGGGGACGAGCCGTCAGGCCGTCCCCCGCTCTGTTTTGGGAAGAATTCTGCTAAGAATCGGCGGCAGCAACGAAGGAATCGCCCGGCGCAACCGCGCGTTGACAGATTGCAAGCCGCCGCTTGGTGGCGCGCAACCGCGAAAACAAGTATGCTTGTGGAGCGGACGGCAAGGCGCCGCCGACAAATGGAAGCGGAGGAAGAGCACATGATACTCGCGGACAAGATCATCGAGCTGCGCAAGCGGAACGGCTGGTCCCAGGAGGAGCTGGCGGAGCGGATGCAGGTGTCCCGCCAGGCGGTGTCCAAGTGGGAGGGCGCGCAGGCGCTCCCCGACCTCGAAAGGATACTGGCGCTCAGCCGGCTCTTCGGCGTGAGTACCGACTACCTGCTGAAGGACGAGATCGAGCTCGACGAAGCCGCCGGGGCAGCGAACGGCGCACCCACGCGGCGCGTCACGCTTACGCTGGCGGGCGAGTTCCTGGATTGGAGATGGCGGGCCGCCGTCCGCATCGCGGCGGGGGTGCTGCTCTGCGTGATCGCCGTACTTCCGCTGATGATACTCGGCGCGGCCTCGGAGGTTCCGGCCTACCATTTGACCGAGGACTTCGCCTGCGGGATCGGCATGGTTCCGCTGCTGGTGTTCGTCGCCATCGCCGCCGGGCTGTTCGTATCCTGCGGCATGAGGAACGCGCCCTACGAGTTCATCGACAAGGAGCCCTTCGCGGCGGAGAGCGGCGCAATCGACATGGTTCAAGATCGGCAGAGAGCCTTCCGCCCCGCCTACATCCGGGGCAACGTGCTGGGCACGTGCCTCTGCATATTGAGCCCCGTGCCGCTGTTCGTTGGCATCGCTGCGCGGGACGAATTTCTCACCATGGTCGCGACGGCGGGCACGATGCTGCTGGCGGGGATCGGCGCGGCGTGCTTCATCGTCGCGGGGGTGCGCTGGGCGAGCATACAGAAGCTGCTGCAGGAGGGGGAGTTTGCGCCGCGGGAGAAGCGCAAGGAGCGCGTCAAGAGCGCGGTGGCCGGGGTCTACTGGCTGATCGCGACGGCGGTGTTCCTGGGCTGGAGCTTCGGAGGCAGGGCGAGGATGGGGCATGAGATTTGGAAGATAAGCTGGATCGTCTGGCCGGTGGCGGGCGTGCTCTTCGCCGCGCTCATGTGCCTGTGTAACCTGTGGATGGACCGAAAGGAGAACTAGCGCCGTCCGTAGCCCCCGTAACCCCAGAAGGGAGAATCCAAGGAACCTGAGGTTCCTTGGTGGAGATTCTTAAGAGGCAAAGCCTCTTAAGCAGGTCTGGGCAGCGCCCAGCGTATCCCCTGAGGCTGCGGATAGTAGGCGGTTGCGGTTTGAGGACAAAGGCACCACTCCCAACGCGGCAGCAGAAGGGAGAATCCAAGGAACCTCAGGTTCCTTGGCAGGAATTCTTAAGGGACAGCGTCCCTTAAGCAGGTCTGGGCAGCGCCCAGCGTGACCCCTGAAGCAGCGATTCGCAGGCGGTTAGGGTCTGAGAAGGAAGGCCACGCTTCCAGGCGGCCCGCGGTACTAAACCAAAGCTCCAGCAATTCGCTCCAAGGCTCCGCCGTAACCATACCGCGGGCCGCCGGCGGCGACACCTTGGCTTGGGAGCGCAGCGACCCAAGCCGAGGGAGTCCGCCACTAACTCGCAGGCGAAGCCTGCTACATGCAAGCTTCCGGCAAAGCAAGGGTGATCCAAACTGTCATAGAACGAGACCTGCCCTCCAGCAATGGCATGAGTTTGCCAATGTTGGGGTGCAGGTCTTGTTGATGCGTTGTCGTTTGGATGCCGAGCGCTTGCTGGCATTCGAAACGAAACGTTAGAGAGTTAGTGGCGGCTACTTTTAAATCGGGGAAGCTGCGCTTCCCCTCATAAAAGGCGCGCCGCCGGCGGCCCGCGGTATGGAGGCGAAGAAACGCTAGTGTGCTTTGCCAAATCTTTGGCTTGACACCGCGGGCCGCTGGGGATACGGGAGTACGTCGGGCTCCGCCCGAACCCGCTAGGCTCCGCCCAGACCCGCCTGGGCTCCGCCCAGACCTGCTTAAGGGACTCTGTCCCTTAAGGATCTCTGCCAAGGAACCTGAGGTTCCTTGGATTCTCCCTTCTGGGGGACGGCGTCAGGCCGTTCCTCTCCTACTCCTTCGATACGCCCCCTATACTCATTGAACCAGCAGCCGCCAGAGCTCCTCGATCAGCGCGTCCAGGTCCTCCTCTGTCGTCGCCCAGCTCGTGCACAGCCGCACGGCGCTATGGCTTTCGTCCACGCGGCACTGGTAGGAGTAGCTGAACTCCCTCCCCAGCTCCGCGAGCACCACATCGGGCAGGATCGGAAACTGCTGGTTCGTGGGGCTATCCAGCAGGAAGGGCACGCCCATCTCCGTCAGCGCCGCCCTGAGCTTCATCGCCAGCCGCACGGCGTGGCGGGAGAGCTCGAAGTAGAGGTCGTCCCGGAGCAGCTCGTCAAACTGCATGCCCAGCAGCCAGCCCTTGGCCAGCATGCCGCCCTTCTGCTTGATCACGTAGCGGAAGTCGCGCTTGAGCGCGTCGTTCCGGATCACCATCGCCTCGCCGAAGAGCGCGCCCTGCTTGGTGCCGCCGATGTAGAAGGCGTCCGCGAGCCTCGCCAGCGCGGGCAGGTCCACGTCGCAGCCCTCCGCCGCCATCGCGTAGCCCAGCCGCGCCCCGTCCACGTAGAGGTAGAGCTGCCACCGATCGCAGACCGCCCGCATCGCCTCGAGCTCCGCGCGGGAGTAGATCGTGCCCAGCTCCGTGGCTTGGGAGATGTAGACCGCCTTGGGCATCACCATGTGCTCGTGGGCCTCGTCGGCGTAGTGGGCCGCGCAGGCCGCGTCCACCTGGGCCGCGGTGATCTTGCCGTCCTCCGGCGGCAGGGTCAGCACCTTATGGCCGGTGGCCTCCACCGCGCCGGTCTCGTGCACGGCGATGTGCGCCGTCTGGGCCGCCAGCACGCCCTGGTAGCTGCGCAGCGCCGCCGCCAGCAGCGTGAAGTTCGCCTGCGTGCCGCCCACCAGGAACTGCACGTCCGCCTCCGGGGCCGCGCAGAGCGCGCGGATGCGCGCCCGGGCGGCGTCGCAGACCTCGTCCTCGCCGTAGCCCGGCATCTGATCCATGTTGGTTCGCGCCAGGCGCACCAGTATGCGCGGATGCGCCGCCTCCTGGTAGTCGCAATTGAATCGCTTCATATGTCGCCGTCGCACTCCCTTCCGAGTCGTTCGATCAGTTCCCGCGCGCGGCTCTCGCCGTAGATCTCCACGCCGCGCGCCCTGAGCGCCTCCGCCGTCGCGCCGTCGCCGGGGATGAGCCTGCCGCGAAAGCTTCCGTCGTAGATGCTTCCGCAGCCGCAGGACGGGCTGCGCTCCTTGAGCAGCGCAATCCTCGCCCCGAAGCGCTCCGCCAGCGCGCAGGCCTCGGCGGCGCCGCGCAGGAAGGCGGCGGTCACGTCCGCGCCGTCCCGCGTCAGGATTCGCTCCCCCACGCGCTCCGAGGGCGCCCTCGGCGTGGGCAGGCCGCCCAGCTGCTCCGGGCAGGCGGGGATCAGCTCGCACCTCTGCATCAGCTCCGCCAGTTCGGGAATCGCGTTCCCACCGCCGTCGTAGCGGCAGCGCGCGCCCAGCAGGCAGGCGCTGACAAGGATCCTCGGCCGCATCGCGCTTCCCTCCTCGCAGGCGTTCCTCCCCATTATACCATTCCCGCCCGCGTTCGACAAGTGCCGCGGCGAAAAAGCGCCGGGCTTCGGCATCCGTTCCGGTCGGGTGCCGCGCCCTTTCTTCATACACATTTAAAGCGCGCTTCTCGCGGAATGTGCCGAAGGCGTGATAGAATGGTGCCGGTTTGAACGGCACACACGTCACGGAAGGGGAATGCAACTTGCGAATCGGAAATCTGACCTGCGACTACATGGTCGATCCCCTGGGTTACGACCTTCAGAACCCGTCCTTCGGCTGGGTGACGGCCTGCGACGCGGTGAACGGCTGCCAGAGCGCCTACCAGCTTCAGATCGCGAAGGACGCGGGCTTCGATGCTCCCATCCTCGACACCGGCAGAGTCTCCTCCGGCCTGAGCGCGGGCGTGCGCGTGGGCTTTCAGTGCGCGCCCCGCACGCGCTACTTCTGGCGCGTGCGCGTCTGGGATCAGGACGGAACCCCCTCCGGCTGGTCCGACGCCGCGTGGTTTGAGAGCGCGAAGTGCGGCGAGCCCTGGGCGGCGAAGTGGATCGGCTGGGATCGGGAGCTTCCCCAGCTGCGCGGCGGCTTCCACGTCGCCAGGCCCGTGCGGCGGGCCCGGGCCTACGCCTGCGGCGTGGGGCTATACGCGATGTACCTGAACGGCGCGCGCGTGGGCGACGAGTACCTGACCCCCGGCTTCAACGCCTACGACAGCTGGCTCCAGTACCAGACCTACGACGTGACCGATCTGCTGCGCCCCGGCGCGAACGCCCTGGGCTGCCAGCTGGGCAACGGCTACTACAAGGGCCGCGTGAACTGGCCGGAGATTCGCGCGCGCTTTGGCGACCGGCGCGACATCTACGGCGACCGGCTGGCCTTCATCTGCGAGCTTCGAATCGAGTACGCGGACGGCACGGAGGAGGTGTTCGCCACCGGCGAGGATTGGAAGGCGAGCCGGAGCCCGTGGCTGCGGGCGGAGATCTACGATGGCGAGGTGTTCGACGGCCGGCGGATCGTGGACGATTGGTGCGCGCCGGAGTTTGACGCCTCCGGCTGGGAGAGCGCCCGCCTCGTGGACATGGATATGGCGCTGCTCACCGCGCGGCTGAGCGTGCCGGTGAAGCTTCACGAGCGCCTGAAGCCCGTGGCGCTGCTGCGCACGCCCGCGGGCGAGCGGGTGCTGGACTTCGGCCAGAACCTGGCGGGGCTCCTGCGCGTGGAGTTCGACGCCCCCGAGGGCGCGGAGATCCTGCTCCAGTTCGGCGAGGCGCTGGACCGGGACGGCAACTTCTACCGCGAGAACATGCGCACGGCGCTGGCGGAGATTCGCTACGTCAGCGACGGCAGGCCCCGGGTCTACCGCCCCAGCTTCAGCTTCTTTGGCTTCCGCTACGTGAAGGTCTCGGGCTGGCCGGGGGAGATCGACCCGAGTCGCTTCACCGCCGAGGCCATCTACTCGGACATGCGCCGCATCGGGCGCTTCGAGTGCTCCGATCCCCGGGTCAACCGGCTGTTCGAGAACGCGCTGTGGAGCCAGAAGTCGAACTTCGTGGATGTGCCCACGGACTGTCCCCAGCGGGACGAGCGGCTGGGCTGGACCGGCGACGCCCAGGTGTTCTGCTGCACGGCGAGCATGAATATGGCCACGGACGCCTTCTATCGGAAGTATCTGCGCGATCTATGGATCGAGCAGCGCAAGGACGGCTTCGTGCCCTGCGTGGTGCCCAACATACTGCGCGATACCGGCATCTGGCAGTTCCCCACCACCGGCTGGGCGGACGCCGCGCTGATCATTCCCTGGACCATGTACATGCAGTATGGCGACGCGGCCATACTGGAGGCCCAGTACGATTCCATGAAGGCCTGGGTCGACTACATGCACGATCGTGACGTCCGGGGCGAGGATCGCTTCGGCGGCTTCCACATCGGCGACTGGCTGGCCCAGGACACCCGGGATCCGGACAACTGGTTCGGCCTGACGCCCACGGACCTGATCGCCACCGCCTACTATGCCCTCTCGGCGCGGATCATGTCCCAGGCGGCGGAGGCGCTGGGGCGCAAGGAGGATGCGGCGCACTACGGCGCGCTGCATGCGCGCGTGGCGGAGGCCTTCCGCAGGGAGTATGTCACGCCCGGCGGGCGCGTGGTGAGCCTGACGCAGACCGCGCAGACCATCGCGCTGCACTTTGACCTACTGAAACCGGAGGATCGGGCGGTGACGGCGGAGCGCTTGGCGGAGCGGATTCGCGCGGACGGCATGAAGCTGAGCACCGGATTCCTGGGCACGCCGTGCCTGTGCCCGGCGCTATCGGGGAGCGGGAAGAACGAGTATGCCTACGCGTTGCTATTGCAGACGGAGTGTCCGAGCTGGCTCTACGAGGTGAGCATGGGCGCGACGACCATGTGGGAGCGCTGGAACTCGGTGCGTCCGGACGGGAGCTTCGGCCCGGCGGGCATGAATTCCCTGAACCACTATGCCTTTGGCGCGATTTGCGAGTGGCTATACCGCTGGGTGGCGGGCATCAATCCCGCCGAGCCGGGCTACAAGCGGAGCCTGTTGCGGCCGATGCCGGACAGCCATCTCGGGCATGCGAGCGCCTCGGTGGAGACCCCGTACGGCCGGCTGGCCAGCGCGTGGCGGCTGACCGGCGAGGGCATTGAGCTGGATTTCGAAATCCCCTTCAATACCACCGCCGAGATCGTGCTTCCGGACGCGGAGGGCGCGGAGGTCTGGGAAAACGGCGATCGGCTCGGCTCCGTCGCCCCTCTCATTCGCGGCAGCGGCCATTGGCGCTACCGCTACAAACCCAGCGGCGAAACCATCGCCCGCCCCATCCCCGCCGACGTCCGCCCCGACTTCTAGGCGGCGGGGCGGCGGGCGGCGGGGCCGCCGGCCAGCTGCTGCCGCGCATGGGCGACGGACTTTGGGCCCGTAGATTATGGGCCCAAAGTCCTGCGTTGCGCTTCTACAGAAACCATAGTGCGAAGCGACGAAATCCTGCCCGTAGATTGTGGGCTGGATTTCTTCTCATGTTCGACAAAACGGATTCACGCTATCGGTTTGTCCCACCTGTGATTCTTCAGGGAATATGTTTATAATCAGTCCCTTGAAATGCTTTTAACAATTTGCAGATTCCCCATGGAATTTCATTTTCATAAAGCAACGTGCATTTCCCATGATTCTGCGCATGTCGGGAGAACGCCCCTTCTGTTTCAAGCGAGTTTCCTTCCTCATCTACCATTTCTCCGAGTATCAATGCACCGTCTCCGCCACACAACTTTTCTCTAAATTCGAGCGCTTGTATCGCCCTGTTCTCCAATTCCGGTGTTACGTCATAAAACATAAGCCTCATTTCAATTCTCTCCAACTGTTTCGCTGCGACTTCAAAAAGCGGAAGCAACTCTATGTATTCTGGTTGCTTGCTGATTCGTATCTTGTTTTCTTTTTCTTTTTCGAAATTTCCGATGCTCAATAACCAGTCGCGATTTGCAAATATGCGCGTCGGCTTGCCCAGAGAAGAACTCACCCGCCCTAAAACATCACCAGCATGTTGGAAATTTCGCAACGCATGTGTAATTGCATATTCATCACATGATGCAGATGCATTATTTATCAGCTCCTCGTAATAAGAATAGTAATCCGACTTCTTGCCGAAGCGTTTAACAATATATCTTTTCCAATGATCCTGAAATTCATTAAAAGCATAAAGGAAATTAGCTACATCGCTTTTCAGTTCCCGCTCTAAACGGCCGTTGCTTTGTGTGGAGGGCTGCAATGCTTCTCTAAGCTTATCCAATGTATCATGAACTCTCTCAAACCGATCTACATTCATTTGGAAGAAATTCAAATCATGCGCTAATGCACGATACCATTTTTGCTCCTCTGTCGTCGCCTTCCGAAGCAATCGAAGTCCTTCTTTGCTTGCATGATAAAAATAAACATCATCCATGCTTGATTCTCCTTTCGCTCTTTAAAAAAGCAGGCAGATGTTTCACCTGCCTGCATCATATTTTGAAATGGACCCGAGGGGAGTCGAACCCCTGTCCGAAGGTCAGATGAGCGGAGCGTCTCCGAGCGCAGTCTGTGTTTTGACATTCCCTCCACGGGGCTCCCGCAGACAGGATCCTCGCTTCAGTAGCTTCATCAAGTCCCACCGCCCACAAAGCTTGAGGCGGCTGGTTCCCTGCCTTTATGACGCCGATGGCCTACGCCGCAGGAGGCTTAGGGTCGACGATCGCGGGCTTAGGCCGCGAAAGCTACGTTGTCGTAGTTGTCAGTTCAATTTAAGTTCCCGTTGTTGAGGCAGTCCAGGGCTGCCGCTCGCTTCTCCGATCCTCCGTACCCCCGTCGAAACCAAAATACGGGCCCATATATTTTTATTATACCA
>CANQGC010000092.1 GCA_947600345.1 uncultured Clostridia bacterium | reverse complement strand
CCCGCTGCTCGCCACGACGATCAGCAGGCTCACGCTCCCCCGCCGCCCCGCGCGCCCAGCCTGCTGCCAGGTGCTGGCGATGGTGCCGGGATAGCCGCAGAGCACGCAGGCGTCGAGCTGGCCGATGTCGATGCCCAGCTCCAGCGCGTTGGTGGAGACCACGCACATCACGTTGCCCGCGCGCAGCTCGCGCTCGATCTCCCGCCGCTGGGTGGGCAGGTAGCCGCCGCGATAGCCGCGCACCTTGCCCGCGTTGCCCAGCGGGTCGCGCACCATGTCCTTGAGGTAGCGAACCAAAACCTCGACGGTCAGCCGCGATTTGCCGAACACGATCGACTGCACGCCGGCCTTGAGCAGCGAGGCGGCGATGTTGCGCGTCTCCGGGATGGCCCCGGCGCGGATGCCCAGCTGGGCGTTGACCACGGGCGGATTGTAGAAGATGACGTTCCTCTCCCCCGCCGGCGCGCCGTTCTCGTCCACCAGCTCCATGGGCTTGCCGGTCATCGCCTCGGCCAGCTCCTTCGGGTTGCGGATGGTGGCCGAGCAGCAGATGAAGGTCGGGTCGGAGCCGTAGAATTCGCAGATTCTCCGCAGCCTGCGGATGACGTTCGCCAGGTTCGAGCCGAACACGCCCCGGTAGGCGTGGATCTCGTCGATGACCACGTACTTCAAGTTCTCGAACAGCTTGATCCACTTGGCGTGGTGGGGCAATATCCCCTGGTGCAGCATGTCCGGATTCGTCACCACCACGTGACCCGCCTGGCGGATGGCCGTGCGGGCGGAGGCAGGGGTGTCGCCGTCGTAGGTGTAGGCCTTGATGGGCGCGCCCATGGTCTCGATCATCGCGTAGAGCTCCGCCGTCTGGTCAGCGGAGAGCGCCTTCGTCGGGAACAGATAGAGCGCGCGGGAGGATTCGTCCTTGAGGATGGCGTCCAGCACGGGCAGGTTGTAGCAGAGCGTCTTGCCCGATGCCGTGGGCGTGACGACCACGAAATCCCGCCCCGCCACGGCCAGCTCGATGGCCTTCGCCTGGTGGATGTAGGGCCGCTCGATTCCCCGCGATTTCAGCGCCTCGATGGCGCGAGGGTCGAGGTTCTCCGGGAACTCCCCGTACTTCGCGGGGCGCTCCGGCAGCACGCGCCAGCAGGCGACGTTCCGCATGAACGCCGGACTGTTTTTCAGATGCTCGATGTACTCCGCTACGGTCATGGGCGTATCCTCAAACCAATGTGTCTTCGGAGATCAGTAGACGATCTCCATCTCGGTGTTCTCCACCGCTTCCTTCACCAATGCCTCGATGTCCAGCTTCGACTCCGCCTTGGGCATGGTGTCGAGCTTGGGCTTGGTGACCGGGTGGCGCGGCGTGAATACGGTGCAGCAATCCTCGTAGGGCAATATCGACGTCTCATAGGTTTCGATGCGCTTGGCGATGTCCATGATCTCGGTCTTGTCCATGCCGATGAGCGGCCGGAACACGGGCATGTCCACCACCGCGTCGGTGCAGACCAGCGCGTCCATGGTCTGGGACGCCACCTGGCCCAGGCTCTCGCCGGTGATCAGCGCCTGCGCGCCGTACTGCCTCGCCAGCTCGTTGGCGATGCGCATCATGAAGCGGCGGGTGATCAGCGTGCCCAGCCCCTCCGGGCACTTCTCGTGGATCTCCAGCTGGCACTTGGTGAAAGGCACCAGGTACACCCGCATCCCCCCGGCGTACTCGCCCAGCTCCCGGGCCAGGCGCATCACCTTGTCCTTCGCCAGCTCGCCGGTGTAGGGCGGGCTCTGGAAGTGGATGGCGCAGATGCGCACGCCGCGCTTCATCATGCTGTAGCCGGCGACCGGGGAGTCGATGCCGCCGGAGAGCAGCAGCGCCGCCCGCCCGCCGGTGCCCATGGGCAGACCGCCGGAGGCCATGATCTCGTCCACGCAGATGTAGCACATGTCGCGGATCTCCACGCGGAGCTTGATCTCCGGGTTGTGGATGTCCACGCTCAGGTTCGGGTTGGACTCGAGCACGCGACCGCCGATCTCGGCGGCCAGCTCCAGCGAGTTCATCGGGAACTTCTTGTCGCTGCGCTTGCCGAACACCTTGAAGGAGCCGGAGCGGCCGCGCATCATCTCGATGCACTGGCGGCCGATCTCGTCCAGATCCTTCTCGCACTCGATGGCGGGACTCACGGAGTACAGGCCGAACACCTTGCGCACCCGGCGCACGCACTCGTCCATGTCCTCCACGTTGGAAACGTACACGCGGGAGTCGGACAGCCAGACGTGGCCGCCGATGGGCTTGACCGCCTTCTTCACGTTGTCGGTCAGTATCTTCAGAAAGTGCGGGCGGTTCGCGCCCTTCAGGAACACTTCGCCGTAGCGAACCAGCAGTACCTTACGCATATCATCAACCTATCTTCTCGCATATTTCTTGAGCTGGGGGTAGAGCTTCGAAAGCGCCGACGCCGCCAGCTCGATCTCTTCATCCGTGGTGTGGGGGCTCAGGCTGAAGCGCAGCGCCGCCTCCGCGCGGTCCGGGCGAATCCCCATGGCCGTGAGCACGGCGCTGACCTTGCGCTTCTTCGACGAGCAGGCCGAGCCCGTGGAGGCGTAGACGCCCTCCGACTCCAGCGCGTGGAGCATCACCTCGCCCCGCACGCCGGGGAAGCTCAAATTGACGATGTGCGGCGCGGCCTTCTCCGGCTCGGGACCGTTGACCAGCAGCTCCGGCACGGCCTCGCGGAAGCGCGCGATCATGCGAAGCTTCTTCGCCATCAGCTCGTCCGCCATGCCCGGCCCGAGCGCCTTCATCGCCTCCACCGCCGCCATCAAGCCCGCGATGCCCGGCGTGTTCTCGGTGCCGGAGCGCAGGTTGTTCTCCTGGCCGCCGCCCAGCTGCCGGGGCGCGAAGCGCACGCCCTTGCGCCAAACCAGCGCGCCGATGCCCTTGGGCGCGTGGATCTTGTGGCCGGACAGGCTGTAGAGGTCGCAGTACTTCATCTCCATGGGCACGCGCAGGAAGCCCTGCACGCCGTCCACATGAATCAGCGCCCGGCCGTTGACCAACTCATGCAGGCGCTTGACGTCCAGCAGCGCGCCGGTCTCGTTGTTCACCTGCATGCAGGAGACGAGCGAGGCGCCGTCGTCCAGCGCCTTCGAAAGCGCGTCCCAGTCCAGCTCGCCCCTCTCGTCCACGCCGATGCGCCGCACCTCGTGGCCCTGGCGCTCCAATTCGTCGAAGCTCTCCCGCACCGACGGGTGCTCCACCGCCGACACGGCGAGGAGCTGCTTCCCCCGCATCCGCGCCACGCTGCCCAGGATCGCCAGGTTGTTGGCCTCGGTGCCGCCGGAGGTGAAGGTCAGCTCGTAGCCGCTCCCGTGCAGGGCTTGCAAAATCAGCTCCCGGCAGGCGCGCACGCGCTGGAACGCCTCCACGGCGGGGGCGTAGACGGAGGAGGGATTGAAGTAGCCCTCCTCCATGCACTTGGTCATCGCCGCCACGGCCGCTTCACAGGGGCGCGTGGTGGCGCTGTTGTCCAGGTATGCGATCACGGCTTGACCTCCGCGTCGCGCACGGCCCTGCCGATGGCGCGAATCTGCTTGCACATCTCCTCGCTCAGCTCCAGCATCGCGGCCTCCTTGCCCGAATCGCCGGGATAGACCACGCACCAGGCTCTGTCCGCGTGCACAAACCAGTTCCGCTTCCGCGCACCGTGCATCGGCCCCGCCATCGCGTCCGCCGGGCCCCAGGCGGTCAGCTTGCCCAGCGGGATGGTGCCGAGCTTCTTTCTGCGGCGGCGGTTGTATACCCCGCACACCTCGAGCTCGCTGTTCCAGAGGATGTAGTCAAACTCCCGGTAGACGGCGTCCTTCACGCGGTAGCAGAGGAAGGTCAGCGCGCCGCCGACCAGCGTCAGTATCACATTGATCCAGCTGATGCGCATGCCGCTTTCGGAAATCTGGAGGATGTTCACGGCGGAGATCAGCGCGAACAGCCCCAGCAGCACCATGGCCGCCCAACAGCCTCCGTAGAGAATCTGCTCCCGGGGACCGCGCTCCCCGGCGACGTTTTGCTCAAAATAATTATCCATTTTCGCGCGCCTCCATCTAAACTCTTTTTTCATTATAGCATAGATTTTCCTTCTCCGATACGTCATAATTATGAATTCGGTGGAAACATTTATTTCCCGGCAGGAATTTGCCCTCCGGCGGTCGAATATTTGTATGTTCTACGAATCCAGGAGGAAATGTAAACTTGAAGTGCCCTTATTGCGGGAGCGAATGCCCCGACAACGCGCTCTACTGCGACGTATGCAAACAGCCGCTGCCAAACGTCGGTGAGGAGGCCGAGCTGCAACAGCAGCTCGAGCGGGCGAAGCATGCCAAGCTGCGCCGGTGGATGATCGCCATCGGCGTGCTCGTCAGCATCGTGGCCGTCTGCGTGAGCGCCTACAAGGTGGTCTCCTGGATCGACAGCTACAAGCTGAAGCGGCTCTACACTCGCGGCGCGTACACGCCCACGCTCAACCTGGTGAACATGGCCGACGGCCGCCAGGGCCACGCGCTGGTGTTCTACGGCGAGGACGGCGACGTGGTCTACCTGCCCGAGATCGACAAGAGCCTCTCGATCTGCGGCGGCGTCGCCCGCCTGGAGATCGCCGACGCCGACTGGTTCTACGGCGACGTGAGCGACTACGACTACGCGGAGATCACCTTCGCGCCCGTGCTGATGAAGCAGAGCGGCGCCCAGATCCGCCTGCCGGTGGTCAACTACAACATCGACGTGCCCGAATCGCCGCTCACGGTCATCAGTCCCGAGCAGGACGGCGTGAACGTTGTCACCTCCAGCTACCCGCTGGAATTCAACGTGGTGGCCGGTAGCAGCGTGTTCGTCAACGGCACGGACGTGACCGACCGCATAGACCGCGCGGGCGACTTCGAGGGCAAGGTCAGCGTGGAGCCCATCGGCGACAACACCTACACCATCATCGTGCGCACCCCCCAGCACAAGGAGGTCCGCCGCGACGTGACCATCTACCGCCAGAAGTACGACATCGAGATCGAGCTCGACGAGGAAGTTTCCACCCGCACCAGTGAGAACACGATGACCATCAAGGGCAAGTGCGAGCCCGGCGCGGTCATCAGCGTGGATACGGACTACATCGAGGAGAGCCTGATTCAGGATATGGCCACCGGCGAGTTCAGCTTCATCGCGCTGGTGGAGGACCTGGGCGAGAACGTGATCCGCTTCCGCGCCAGCATGGAGGGCCGCAACGACGCGGTGGTCACCTTCACCGTCAACTACAAGCCCACGCTGGGCCGCTACGCCGCGAACGCCTGGAAGATGGACTACGAGGAGCTGCGCAAGTACTACGAGACCTGGCTGACGCGGGTGTTCAAGTGCACCGGCCCCATCGTGGACGTGCTCACCGGGGACGACGGCAAGCAGTACATGATCATGGATGTGAGCACGACGGGCGAGCCCCAGTACGTCGCCCTGCAGAACGACACCACGCTCGCCTCCCCGACCATGGGCCCGAAGTACACCGCCTACGCGGACGTCGCCGGCAGATACTTCTACCGCAACGAATACTACCCGATGCTGATCGCCCGGTACATCGACCTGGACGCGTAAGCAAATCCCAGGGGATTCACTAAGGCCTCCGAGCGCATTGGACGCAAAGCGCCGCCGCGGCGCGTGCCGCGGCGGCGCTCCCTTTTCCTTCCCGATCGCTTTCCTTCCCCTCGGTTTCCTTCCCGCGCCCTTCTATTTCCCGTGCTTGCGCTTCCACAGCAGGAAGCGCAGTCGGTTCGTGTAGTTTCGGCGCAGCATGCGCCAGCGCCAGTAAAGGCTCTGGTCCAGGTTTGCCACCGGGCGCTGGGCGGCGCGCAGGCCGTTGTGGGCGATGTACACGTTCAGCAGCCGCTCCGACAGGTAGCCGTAGAGGCGCTTGGGATCGTCCTGGGGATAGCGCTGCGCGATGCGCGATTCCAGCGCGAAGAGTATGTCGAACAGCCAGGCGCAGTAGGCGTCAAACAGCTCCCGCCGGGCAACCATCATGTTCATGAAGTGCCCCGTGTTCGCCGCGAAGTAAGCGTCAAAGTCCCCGAGGTACTCCGGCCAGCGCTCCTCCACGACCTCCCGCATCGCGTCAAAGTAGCGCTCCTTCACCCTTCCGGACGCCAGCAGGTGCTCCCGGTTCGCGATGTGGTTGTGCTTGCGCGCCGGCACGACGATGTCGGCGCCCTGCAGCGCGGCGGCGAGCGCATCGAAGGGCAGTATGCCGTCGAAGCCGCCGCTGAGGGCGCTGCGGGTGAAGTAGCGGCGGTAGTGAACCAGGCCCTTGACCTCGTCGTCCCGATTCCTCCAGACCCAGTAGAGCCCGGTCAGCTCGCAGTAGTAGGGGTTCTTCGCGGAGATGTTCTCCCCCGCGTCGTCGCGCAGCCAGCCGAGGTCGTCGTGCAGCGCCGCGCCCACCTGCAGCGGCGCGTAGCCGGGCAGCTGTGGCGCGTCGAAGGCCTTGTGGGCCATGATGTAGATCATGCGCTCTCCCCCGTTTCCCGCAGGTACCTCGCCAGCGCGTCGCGCCAGTCCGGCAGCGGCTCGAAGCCGCGCTCCGCCAGCTTGGACTTATCCAACCGGCTGTTGAAGGGGCGGGCGGCCCTGGACAGGCCGTACTCCGCCGTCGTCACCGGGACGACCTCGGCGTCCAGCCCGGCCTGCCGGAAGATCTCCCGCGCGAACTCCGCCCAGGAGATGTAGCCGCCCTCGTTGGTGGCGTGGTAGGTGCCGTAGCGCTCCGTCTCGAGCATGTCCACCAGCAGCCGCGCCAGGTCGCAGGTGTACGTCGGCGTGCCGATCTGATCGTTCACCACGCGGACGCTGCCCCGCTCCCGGCCCAGCCGCAACATCGTGCGCACGAAGTTCTTGCCGTTCAAGCCGAACACCCAGGCGATGCGCACGATGAAGTGCCTCTGCGTCGCCGCGCGAACCACCCGCTCGCCCGCCAGCTTGGTCTCGCCGTAGTAGTTCAGCGGCGCGAAGTCCGCGCAGTCCGGCCTCCAGGGCGCGGTTCCGCTCCCGTCGAACACGTAGTCCGTGCTCAGGTAGACCAGCTTCGCGCCCGCCTCCGCCGCGGCCCGGGCGACGTTCGCCGTGCCATCGGCGTTGATGGCGCGCACCTTCTCCCGGTTCTCCGGCTCCTCGGCGGCGTCCACCGCCGTCCAGGCGGCGCAGTGCACGATGGCATCCGGCCGAAGCTCCGAAATCACCCGCGACACCTCTTCCGCGCCGGTGATGTCCAGCGCCACGCGATCCGGCCACGGCAGCAGGTCGCTGCCGATGGCCTCGTGGCCGCGCCCGCGCAATTCATTCACCACGTCGTGGCCCAGCTGTCCGGCCACGCCCGTAACGAAAACCCTCATCTTCCGCCGTACAT
Source organism: uncultured Clostridia bacterium (assembly GCA_947600345.1). Lineage (GTDB taxonomy): Bacteria > Bacillota > Clostridia > Christensenellales > Aristaeellaceae > SFTH01. The sequence continues at coordinate 2,262 of CANQGC010000092.1, read as the reverse complement.
CCTCTCGTAGTAGTTCCGGTACTCGCCGGAGACGATCTCCTCCCACCAGCCCCGGTTCTCCAGATACCAGTCCACGGTCCGCGCGATGCCGTCCTCGAAGCGCGTCTCCGGCAGCCAGCCGAGCTCCGCGTGAATCTTCGCCGGGTCGATGGCGTAGCGCAGGTCGTGGCCCTTGCGGTCGGCCACGAAGCGAATCAGCGACTCCGGCTTGCCCAGCCTGCGCAGAATGAGCCGCACGATGTCGATATTGCGCATCTCGTTGTGTCCGCCCACGTTGAAGATCTCGCCGGGCCTGCCGCCGGAGAGGATCGCGTCGATGGCCCGGCAGTGGTCCTCTACGTAGAGCCAGTCGCGCACGTTCTCGCCCGTGCCGTACACCGGAAGCTCCCTGTCCGCCAGGGCGTTGGCGATCATCAGCGGAATCAGCTTCTCCGGGAACTGGTAGGGCCCGTAGTTGTTGGAGCAGCGGCTGATCGTCACCGGCAGGCCGTAGGTTCGGAAGTACGCCAGCGCCAGCAGATCCGCCGACGCCTTGGACGCCGAGTAGGGGGAGCTGGCGTGGATGGGTGTGGTCTCGCTGAACAGCAGATCGGGCCGGTCCAGCGGCAAATCGCCATAGACCTCGTCGGTGGAGACCTGGTGGAAGCGGCGCGCGCCGAACTTGCGGCAGGCGTCCATCAGCACGCCTGCGCCCAGCACGTTGGTGCGCAGAAATACGCCCGGGTCCTCGATGGAGCGGTCCACGTGGCTCTCCGCCGCGAAGTTCACGACCACCCCGGGCCGCTCCTCCTCGAACAGCGCGTCCACCGCATCCCGGTCGCAGATGTCGCCCCGGACGAAGCGGAAGTTCTCCCGCCCCAGCAGCGGCCGCAGTGTGGAGAGGTTCCCCGCGTAGGTGAGCTTGTCCAGGCAGACCACGCGGTCGAGCGGATGGGCGTCCAGCCAATATCGAATGAAGTTCGCGCCGATGAAGCCGGCGCCGCCGGTCACGAGTATCGTCATGCGCCGCCCTCCTCCTCGCTCCCCTCATAGACGAAGTTGCAATCGCTGTCCGCCAGGAGCGGCGAGTTCATGTCCTTCTTCGAGAGGATCGGATCCTCCACGCCCCAGTCCACGCCGATGGAGGGATCGTTCCAGCGGACGCCCCGGTCGAGCTCCGGGCAGTACAGGTTGTCCACCTTGTAGCAGAAATTCGCCTCGTCCGTGAGCGTCACGAAGCCGTGGCCGAAGCCGCGGGGTATGTAGAGCATGCGCCTGTTCTCCGCGCTCAGCTCCACGGCCACCCATTGGCGGTAGGTGGGCGAGCCCCTGCGCAGATCGACCGCCACGTCCAGCACCGCGCCGCGCACCACGCGCACCAGCTTGGCCTGGGCCATGGGTTCGTTCTGGAAGTGGATGCCGCGCAGCGTGCCCCTGCCGGCGGAGAAGCTCTGGTTGTCCTGCACGAACGCCGCGTCGATGCCGATCGCGCGCATCGCCGCCGTGGAGTAGGTCTCCATGAACCAGCCGCGGGCGTCGCCGTGCAGCTCCGGCTCGACGATGCAGACGCCGGGAAGCTTCGTATCGATCCTTCGCATCAGTAGCGCACCCGCCCTTCCGCGACGGCCTTCAAATGCTCGCCGTAGGTGCTCTTGCCGTAGCGGAGCGCGGACTCCATCAGGCGCTCCCTGGAGATCCAGCCGTTGACGTAGGCCACCTCCTCCGGCGCGGAGACGGTGACGCCCTGGCGCTTCTCCACCACGCGCACGAAGTCGCTGGCGTCGGCCAGGGCCTCCATCGTGCCGGTGTCGAGCCAGGCGTAGCCCCGGCCCAGCAGCCGCACGTCCAGCAGCCCCGCATCCAGGTACATGGCGTTCAGGTCGGTGATCTCCAGCTCGCCGCGCGCGGAGGGCCTCACCCGCGCGGCCATGGCGCTGACGCCCGCCGGATAGAAGTAGAGCCCGGTCACCGCGTAGCTGCTCTTGGGAAGCTTCGGCTTCTCCTCCACGGAGATCACCCGCCCCTCGCCGTCGAACTCCACCACGCCGAAGCGCTCGGGGTCCGGCACGTAGTAGCCAAAGATCGTGGCCCGCCCGGAGGCGGCGCTCTGCGCCGCGCTGCGAAGCTGGACTCCGAAGCCGTTGCCGTAGAATATGTTGTCGCCCAGCACCATGGCGCAGGGCTCGCCCCCGATGAACTCCTCCCCGATCAGGAACGCCTGGGCCAGGCCGTCGGGAGAGGGCTGCACCGCGTAGCGCAGGTCGAGCCCGAACTGGCTCCCAT
>CANQGC010000091.1 GCA_947600345.1 uncultured Clostridia bacterium | reverse complement strand
CCGACGATATGCCCAGCACGAAGGGCCCGGCGATGGGGTTGGCGAAGAAGGTCTGCAACAATAGCCCCGACAGCGAAAGCCCGCCGCCCAGGATCGCCGCCAGCAGCATCCGGGGCATTCGAATCTGCCAGAGGATGCTGACCTGCGTGGGGTCACCCCGGCGGGTGAAGAGTATCCGGGCGATCTCCGAAACCGGGATCGGCACCGAGCCGATGTTCACGTTGAGCACCACGATGGCGCCCAGCGCCGCCAGCAGCGCCAAAAACACCAGGCGGCAGCGCGTGCGCCGCGCCGCCTCGGGCGTATCGTTTCGCATGGCCACCACCGCCTGTCCGTTCGGATTGGAGAATCAGCTCAGCTTGTAGAGGAACCTCATGTTCGCGTCGTCACCGGTGAGCATACTGTGCAGATCGAGGATCACGTCCGCCACGATGTCCGTGGCCTGGTAGAGGTACTTGCCGGTGCAGTAGACGTGGCCCTCCTTGACCGCCCTGAACTCGGAGAACAGCGGGCTCTTCTCGAGCAGCGCGGCGACGCTGTCCAGCGGCGCGTCGATGCTGGAGTTGTAGACCAGATAGTCGGCGTCCACGGCGGCGGCGTAGAAGTCCTCCATGGAGACCGATACGGTGGCGTGGCTGCCCTCGGGCGTCGCCAGCTCGGAGAAGGCGTAGCGGCCCCCGGCCATCTCGATCATCTTCGGCACGTAGTCCGAAGCCGCGCGCACCACGGGGTTGCCGTCGGAGCCCACGTAGAAGAAGGCGACCTTCGCGCCGGTGTTCTCGAAGCCCTCCAGCGCCTTCAGGCTCTCGGTCTGCTTCTGCATGAAGGCTTCCGCTTCCTCCTCCCTATCCACCAGCGCGGCGAAGAGGCGTATCCACTCGGTCCTGCCCAGCGGGTGGGATTCGTAGCTGGCGCGCTCCACCAGCACGGGAATGTGCAGCGCCTCCAATAGCTCCTTGACCTTCGGGCTGTGGTGGATCATCGTGGACTGAATGGACAGGTCGCAGCCCTCCTTCACCAGCAGTTCGTAGTCCGGCTCGCTGTACTTGCCAGCTAAGAGCATCTCCCCCGCCTCCATGGCCTTTTGGGCGTTCTCCACGTACCAGCCCTCGGCGCGGGTGCCGGAGAGGCGGATGGAATCCAGCGCGTCCAGCGCGTCAAACAGCGCCATGGAGGAGGTGGCGGCCAGGTAGATTTTGTCCAGCGGCTGTTGCAGCACGGCGACGTCCGCGTCCAGGCCCGCGGGGGCCTCCTTGCCCTCGGGCACGATCAGGTAGCGCCCGCTCTCCGGGATGTCGATCAGCTTATAGCCGCCCGCGTAGTAGTCCACGGAGAATCCCGTGGCGTACTGAAGCTTCATACTGGATTCGTACTTCAGGCCCGCGAGGTCGCGGGAGGTTTCGGCGGTTTCCTCCCCCTGGGCCAGATCGACGCGGATGGTATACTCCACCTCGTGGGGCTGGGACATGGCGGTGGTCTGGGCGGAGATTCGCATATCCGCGTTGAGCTGCACGGGGATCTCGAACTGGGATACGAATTCGGTGGCGAGGCCGTCGTACTCCGTGCCGTCCACCTTGACCCAGGTGTACTTGGGGCTGGAGAAGGAGAGCACGGCATAGGACTTACCCTCGCGCACGCGCACCACGCCGCACTCGATGGTCACCTTGCCCGTGCCGCCGGAGAAGGAGAAGCCGTCCGGGGCGTACTCGCCGTCGGGCAGGGAGGTGGAGTTGTCGATTGCCGTCGCGGATTCGGCTCGGGCGGTCAGGCAAAGGCCCAGCGCCAGGATCAGGGCCAGCAGGCAACAGATGCGCTTCCTCATGGTGTGTTCCTCCATCGGGTGTTATTGGTTCGAGAAACGGGTTTTAAGTTAGTGCGGCGATTGGATTCGGTACGCTGCCGCTCCCCTCATAATCCGCCGCGGCGGCCCGCGCCTATGTAGTCGCGGCGTTGGTTCGTCTTGCCAAACGTGTTTTGTTCGCGCGGGCCGCCCGGGGTTACGCTGGGCTCCGCCCAGACCTGCCAAGGAACCTGAGGTCCCTTGGATTCTCCCTTTAATGACCTTTGACGCAAAAGAAGTCCGCCCCTCCTTCCGAAGGGCGGACGCAAACAAACCTGGCCTGACGGCTCATCCGGGCAGCGCGCTCTCTTCGGAAGCTGTGCACCGAATTCTCAGCAGGTTTCCTGGCTCGCGGATCATCGATCGCCGCCCCCTTCTCACGCCTTCGCGCAATGGGTTGCCTGGCGGCTCTCTCCCCGTTCACAGTGACCGGATCGCTCGGGATTCTCACCCGATTCCCTTTTACCCCCGCCTTCGCGGGGCACTGAGAATCCATTGATTCAATTCATATGTATTATAAGCCGAGCGCGCGCAAAAGTCAACGGCTTTTCTCCGCCCGCCGCCGCGCCGGTGGAATTTCCCTCTCGGTTCTCCTTCTTTTCCGCCGTTTTCATGCACTTGATCCCTTTTCTTTTCAGTGGTCTTCATGTATAATGGAAGTGGCGGCCGCTTTCGGGCGCGCCGCCTGAATGTTCCGCACGATTCTACCGGGAGGGATTTCAAATGAAGCTGTTGCTAACCATGGTCCTCTGCCTGGCCTCGCTGCTCAACGGCACGTCAAGCAAACCGATCACGCCGGAGAGCGCCGTCACCTACACCATCGACGAACTGACGCTCTCCGACGGGAGCGAGAGCGAGACCCTTCCCTTCGAAACCCGCGCCACCATCGCCATCGGCACGGAGCTGTCCGAGCTGCACCTGGAGGCCGAAGACGCCGAAGGCGTCGCCTCGCCGCTTACGCTGCAGCTCGCGCCCGACGGCATGCGCTTCGCGCTGGGCAACCACGAGAGCGCCTACCTCATATCCGACGCGGATGCGACGGAGATGTTTAATCTCTGCCTCCTGGATTCGGCCGATCGCTTCGACTTCGAAACTTTGCGGCAGTTCTTGCTGCCCCTGTGCGCGCTGGCGAGGGCATGCCTGCAGGATACCACCCTCACCATGCGGGCCGTGAAGTGCGCCGCCGACGCGCTGTGCGAGGGCAGGGCGAGCGTGGAGGACTCCGTGCGCTTCGAGGGCGGCAACATGCCCGCCGAGCGCTGCGACGCCCTGCTCGACCCCCAGTCCCTCCTGAAGGTTCTGGCCGCGCTGCGCGAGAGCGACCTCCCCGAATTCCAGCCGCTGCTGAACGTCGTGATACCGATGTACAGCCTCGCTCAGCTCCCCACGCTCACGCAGAAGGCCGAAGCCGACTTCTCCCTGCCGGTGAGCATCTACCACCATGCGGATATGGACGTGGGTCTGAACTACACCCGCATCGAATCCGCCGACGCGGAGGACCCCTTCACCGATCGAGTCCTGGAGTGCGAAGTTGCGGAATACGAGGACTTCAGCGACCTGTCGCTGTCCTGCGTGGAGCCCCAGAACGACGGCGATTTGATCGAATATCGGCTGTGGATTTTGCATTCCGCTGACGGCGAAAGCATCACCGCTAGCATGCAGTCGGACGATATCGGCACATTGAGCTTCACGATGGAGAGCGGCCGCGACGGGCAACAGTTCGGCGGCATCTGCGTCCTGAGCCAGCAATTGCCGAACAACGACCTGGTGGACGCGGACTCCAATCCCATCCCGAACGAATCGATGAAATTGGCTTACTCCATTGCCGATGACGGGGACGTGGGCTTCTCTCTGGAGGAGCGTTTCTTCACGGAGGTCGTTTTCGAGCTGAATCTCCATGCGATCCCCTCCCAGGCCGACTTCCAAAGCGGCATGGACGGCCTGCGCGAGGTTTCGGTCTCCGCGTCGGATTTTTCCGACGAGGCGTTTGAGTCGGGGAGCAGCGCGTTGAGCGCGGACATGAAGGCGCTCGAACAATTTCTGAAACAGCATTGCTCCGATGCGGGAATGGATATGCTTGATCTCGTCCTTGGCCTTCCGCTCGAAGTCTTTGACCTCGTGTTCTGAGCGAACTTCGAACCTCCCCTTCCGACAAGCAAAGACTTCCGGCCCTCGAACTGACGGGGCCGGAAGTCTTCGTTTGTCGCGAAATTCGCAGGCGGGAATGGCGCCGCTCCGATGCGGCGGCGCCCGGCCGCCGTTTCAGCTAGATCTCCACCTTGCAGTACTCGCAGGCGTTGACGATCAGCGTCTCGCCGCGCTGGGTTTTCTGGGGGATGCTCGCGCCGTAGTTCTTGTGGATGTGGCCGTGGACGAAGATGCGGGGTTTATACTTGTCCAGAAGCTTCGTGAAGCACTCGAAGCCCCGGTGGGAGAGGGTGTCGAAGTCGTTGATTCCCCGCGCCGGGGCGTGGGTCAGCAGCACGTCGAAGCCGCCGTTGAGCCGTATGCGCCAGCGCAGGCGCCACAGGCGGCGGCGCATCTGGCGCTCGGTGTACATGTTGTCGCCGTCCCGGCGGTAGCGGTAGGAGCCGCCCAGGCCCAGTATGCGCAGGCCCCGGTACTTGACCAGCCTGCCGTCCACGCAGACGCAGCCCTCGGGCGGGTGCTGGATGAAGCCGTCGTCGTGGTTGCCCCGCACGTAGAACACCGGGCAGTGGGCCATCGTCACCAGGAATTCCAGGTACTCCCGGTGCAGATCGCCGCAGGCCAGTATCAGGTCAAACTCCTCGAGCTTGCCCGGCGTGTAGTAGTCGTAGTAAAACTTCGCCTCGACATCGGCGACGGCCAGAATGCGCATCGCTCAATCCTCCACACGATCCCGAGTGAGATCGCGCACCCACTTGTATTTTCGGAAGCGTATCATCACCCAGGGAATCTTCCCCACCTCGTCCAGGCAGGTACAGGCGTACACCAGCAGCACGGGCCAGTGAAATGCGAAGGCCCCCAGCGCCGCCAGCGGTATCGCAATGCCCCACATGCACACGGCCAGGCTGTACATGTCGAACAGCGTATCCCCGCCGCCATCCAGCACGCCGTTGATGGTGACGGTGTTCACGCTGCGGCCGATCATGTACACGGCCATGATGCACATCATGCCGGTCAGATAGCCGTGAGCGGTCTCCGTCAGGATCACCAGCCGCACGACCAGCGGCGTGACGCAGAGCACCAGCGCGGTGCACGCGACGCCCACCGCGTAGGACAGGTTCTTCAGCCGAATCCCGTAGGCCCTGCCCCGCTCCAGCTCCCCGGCCCCCAGCTCGTTGCCCACCATGATGCCCGCGGCGCTGCCGATGCCGTTGCAGGCGCAGCAGACCAGGTCGCGCACCACGGCCGCCACGGAGTTGGCCGCGGCCGCGTCCACGCCCATGTGGCCCAATATGGCCGTGTAGGAGGTGAAGCCCACGCCCCAGAGCGCCGAGCCGCCCAGCAGCGGCAGGCACTGCGCGGCGAAGTCCCGAAAGAGCTGCCCGCTGCCGCTGAACAGGCCGCGCCAGTCGGGGCGGATGTAGCGCTTGCCGCGGGAGAGCGCGACGCACAACGCGAGCTCCGCCACGCGGGAGAGGGTCGTGGCCAGCGCCGCGCCCCGGGCCCGCATCGCGGGCGCGCCGAGCAGGCCGAAGATGAACACGGCGTTGAGCGCGATATTCATCACCACGGCGCAGGAGCTGATCCACGCGCTGGGATTCACGTGCTCGGTGACCTTCATCATCGCCAGGTAGCACTGGGAAATTCCGGTCAGCAGGTACGACCAACCCGCGATGCGCAGATAGGCGCTGCCGATGGAGATCAGCTCCGCATCGGGCGTAAACAGCCGCATCAGCGCGCCCGGAGCGAACTCGCAGGCCGCGAAGAATGCCAGGGATACCGCGCCGGCGGCGCGCAGCATGATATCGAACAGCCGCCGCATCGTCCGCCGGTCGCCCTTGCCCCAGTACTGCGCGCCGAGGATCGACCCCGCGGCCGTGATCGCCATCAGGAACATGTTCTGCACGAACTGAATCTGCGTGGCGAGGGAGACCGCCGTCATCTCCTCCTGGGCCACCCGCCCGAGCATCAGCGCGTCCCCCGCCGCGACGGAGGCCAGCATCAGGCTCTGCAGCGCGATGGGTGCCGCGATCCGCGAAAGCTTGGCGTAAAACGGATCCCTGCCGCTCATCTGTAGCTTCCCCGGGCGGTCACTTGGCCTCCACCTGCTTTTCCTTCGTCGACGGCTCCACGCCCACCATGTCCACGGTGGCCTTGCCGGTCTCGTTGAGCTGCCAGTAGCGGGGCAACTCGCCGTCGATGTTGTCCGCCAGCCAGTCCATGGAGATGATTTGCTCCGCGGTGAGCTGCTGGCCGTCGCCGCCGATCAGCCGCCCGCCCTGGGCGTAGATCGGGCCCCGGAACGGCTCGCAGGCTCCGGCGCATACGCCGCGCTGCAATAGCTCCGCCAGCCGCTTTGTGGCCGAGGGGATGCGGTCCGAGCACTCCACGCTGACCACGCCCGAGGCCATGCCCCAGTAGTAGTTGAGCGCCTTGCTGCTCTGGTCGTACTCCGAGCGGAAGGACTTGTCCCGGATGCGCTTGAGCATCGCCTCGTAGTAGGTGCCCCACTGCCAGATGGGCCGCACCAGGTTCACCCGGCCCTCGCCGGTGAACATGGACAGGCCGAACGCGCCGCGCTCCTCCTGGCCGCGGCTGGTGATGTCCGGGCAGGAGATGATGCGCACGCCGCGCTCCGTCAGCCGCGCGAGCGCCGCGTCCACGCCGCCCACCGAGGTCCACTCCAGGCAGACCCGGGCGCGGGGGTTGACCATCTGCGCGCCCAGCGCGAAGGCGTTGATGCCCGCGATCTGGCCGAAGATGGGGTAGTCGCACAGGTAGCCCACGTTGTCGCTCATCGCCAGCGCGCCCGCCACCGCGCCGATGACGAACTTCGCCTCGTACATCCGGGCGTAGTAGGAGCGGATGTAGCGGTGGCTCTTGTTCAGCGAGCAGTTGAGTATCATCGCCTCCGGGTGCTCCACCGCCGCGCGCAGGCTGGCCGGAAGCAGCCGCGGCGAGGTGGTGAAGATCACCGAGCAGCCCTCGGCGATGGCCTGCTCGATCACCTGGTACGGATCGCCATCCATGGCGTCGAAGTACGGGATGGTGGTCAGCTTGTCGCCGAAGACCTGCTGCACGTACTTCCTGCCGCCCTCGTGGGCGCGAGTCCAGCCGGAGATCTCCGGGTTCTTGTCGTGGATGAAGGCGACCTTGCGCAACTTCGGCTCCGGCGCGGAGAACACCTTGGAAAGCAGGTTCTCCTTCTTCTCTTCCTCGGGCTGGAGCTTGACGTCGATGGGGGCCTCCTCCTGCTGGAGCTCGAACTCCTCCCACATGCCGGAGACTTGGCCGCGAATCTCCGCCGCCGTCTTGCCACGCAGCGCGCCGTAGCCGTAGACCTTCAAAAACGCCAGCAGTGCGTCGCCCACGGTGGAGCTCAGCCGCCGCCCGCCGCTCTTTTCATAGGCCTGGCGGAAGTAGTGGTACGCGGTGGCGAAGCCGATGCGGTCGTCGTCGGTCCACTCCTCGTCCGGCTCCTTGCCCAGCAGCTTCTGCAGCTGGGCGTAGCTGCCGGTCTTGGTGAACTCCACGTAGTTGACCTTGCTCCGCTTGTAGAAGCTCACGAACTCGTAGTAGATCTCGACCTCCCGGGAGCCGTCGCGCTCGGGCAGCACGCGCAGCACCTGGGCGGGGATCGCCACCGCGCTGAAGAACTTCAGCACGCTCACGCGCTTGTTGCCCTCCTCCACGTAGTAGCGGTTCATGTATTCGTAGACCTTGATGGGCTCGCGAATGCCCTCCTCCAGGTGGGAGACGCACAGGTTCTGCCACTTGTAGGCGAATTCGCTCTCCTCGGGCATCAGGGGCATAAAGTTGCGGGCGAAGCTGTTGGTGCGGCTGGCGTGGCACGTGCCCACGATGAACTCGGCGGGAACCTGAATGACGCCCAGGTCCACGCCGTGCATCGACTTCTCCGGCGCGAGGCGCTCGTCGAGCACCTCCAGATAGGGGTTGATTCCCTTGGCCAGGCAGTTCCTGTATTCCTTCTGACCCAGCTTCAGCGCGTCCTTGTAATACAGCTCAGGCATGAGACATGGTTTCCTTTCGATATTTGTGGCGAGGCGCGCGGTTTTCGCGGTCCCTCGTTGGTTTCATAGTCTAACGGTTCGGAGGTAAAGAATCAACGCCGATTGATTTAAATGTGTGGGACTCATGCGCATTTAAAATCAGAGGCGGAGAGATTTCCCCGCCCCGATCGCACTGTCCGTGCCCGGATGCCGGCAGCGCTCCGCCCGCTCACATCCACCGGAAGAAGCTCAGGAACGACCCCTCGCTGGAGCCGTACTTGGTGATGCGCTCCACGGGAATGCCCGTCTCCTTCGCGACCATCTCGAAGTAGCGAATCGCGAATTCGCCGCCGGGGCCCTTCAGCCGCCAGTCGCAGATCTCCTGCCAGATCTCCGGCGGCATCTCGCGCTCGTGGCTGTTCCAGAAGTGCCACTCGGCCTCGTCGATCAGCTTGCAGAGCTCGCTGATGGTGAAGAAGCGCTCCTTGAGGATGTCCTCCTTCGTGGAGGGATAGGCCGTGAAGAACTTCTGCTGCAGATTGAAGAACCAGCACCGGGTGAAGTTGGGCTCCGTCAGGTACCGCTTGTTCCAGCGCCGGACCACCCTGCAGTCGAACAGGAACAGCTTGCTCGCCTCCTCATGGGAGAAGCCGATGGTCATCAAGTTCGACACGTAGTATTGCACGTAGGCGACTTGCTTGTCCCGCAGAAACAGCGCCGCCATCTGCGCCAGCATCATGCTGATGGGAATCTGTTTCGGATCCAGGTCGTCCTTCAACTCCTCCTCGGTAAACAGCCGCTCCTCCTTCTCCTGTTTCCGGGCCTCCTGCGCCCTCTTGTACGCGTTCTCCCGCTCCCGGTCGATGCCCACGGAAATCTGGTAGATCAGCAGCGGCACAACCAGCAACAACAGCAGCAGCATTGCAATCCCTCCTTCAATCCTCGCCCGGGCCGCGGCGCGCGGGGCGGCCGCCAAACTTGAAATCCTTCCCCCTTCGCCCCCCCCCCGCCTTCAGTATAGCGCCTTCTCCCCCGCGCCGCAATGCCTCCGCTGTCGCCTGGCGGTAGAACTTCGCCGAATCTCGCGAAAACCTCCAAAAAAGCGCGAGAGCGCAGCCCTCGCGGGCCGCGCTCTCTTTGGATTGAGGATTAGAAGTTGTAGGTCTTGCTCACGGGGGCGTTCGCCTTGGCGGAGGCCTCGTCGTACCAGATCAGGTTGTTGCCGGAAGCCTTGTCGAACAGCTGAATCAGCTCCGGCCGCGTGCTGAACTTGACCTCGGTGCCCTGGGAGACGTCGGTCTGCAGATCGACGGTCTGGATGACCATGACGACCTCGTCGCCCTGGCAATCGGCGTGCAGGTGCACCTCGGCGCCCATCATTTCGTTGACTTCGATCTTCGCGCTCAGATCGCCCGCACCGACGGAGATGTAGTTCGGACGGATGCCCGCCACGATGTCGCAGGGCTTCTGGCCGTTCTGAGCCAGCGCCTTCTGCTGGAAGTCGGAGAGCACGAACTTCACGCCCTTGATGATGGCGGCATACTTGCCATTCTCGAGCACCAGCTTGGAATCCTGGAAGAAGTTCATCACCGGCATTCCGATGAAGCCCGCCACAAACAGGTTCACCGGCTTGTTGAACAGATCCTGCGGCGCACCGATCTGGTTCACAAAGCCATCCTTCATGATCACGATGCGGTCGCCCAGCGTCATGGCCTCGGTCTGGTCATGGGTGACGTACATAAACGTCGTGTTGATGCGCTGGCGCAGCTTGA
>CANQGC010000090.1 GCA_947600345.1 uncultured Clostridia bacterium | reverse complement strand
CATTTCCTTTGCCGAGCTTTTGGCTCTTGGGATGTTTATCATCGCTTTAATCACACTTGTAATCTATATTTTAGATTACATTAAAAAAATGTGATCAAAAAGAGAATTAACCGCCGGCCCTACCAAAGTTAGCGGTTAATTCAGTTAATTAAGGAAGGGCACCCGTCATCGGTGCGTTTCTTTGTCTATATTATAGCACACCCGCGCCCGTTTGTCAAGGGGGCGGGCGAAATTTTTTCAAAAATCCCTCCTCCCTCCCCGCCAAAGCGGGCGCGCGGGGAGGGCGAACGGCGGCGAGCGCGCCGGGGAAGCAAAACATCGACCGAGGTGCGAACGAATGAAGCGAATCGACATTTGCGAGAACGGACTCAACCTGGTGCTGGAGATCACCGACGAGAACGAGGTGAAGCTTCTGCACTTCTCCGCGCTGCCCTACGATCCGGCGGACATCACCTCCGAGGAGGGGCACGCCTCCTTCCATCCGGTGGAGGTGCTGCTCTCCGGCCTGGATCGCCCGGGCCAGCGCCACGGCGCGAAGTTTACGCTCTCCGTGCCCGGCATGCGGCTCAAGCTCCGGGAACTGAAGGACGAGCGCAACGCGCGGGGCAGGAAGCTGGAGATCGTCACGGAGGACGCGCCCACGGGCCTGGCCGTGCACAGCCACATCCAGTTCTACGAGGGCATCGCCATGGTCCGAAGCTGGACGGAGCTGGTGAACGAGGGAGAGCAAAACCTGGGCGTGGAGTACGTATCCTCCTTCGCGCTCAGCGGCGTCGAGAAGGAGGGAATCCTCACCAGCGACGAGAAGCTGGAGCTCTGGATTCCCCACAACGCCTGGATGAAGGAGCTGATCTGGAGCAAGTATTCGATGGACGAGCTCGGCATGTCCATTACCCAGCCCGGCGTCTGGCGCCGCTCCTCCAAGACCGTCAGCATCGCCAACACCGGCAGCTGGTCCACGAAGCACTACATCCCCATGGGCTGCCTGCGCAACACCGAGGCGAACTCCACGCTGTTCTGGCAGATCGAGCACAACGGCTCCTGGTACTGGGAGCTGGGCGATCAGGACGGCCACATGTACCTGCTGCTCTGCGGCCCGAGCGAGCACCACAACCACTGGTGGAAGGAGCTGAAGCCCGGCGAGCGCTTCGAAAGCGTGCCGGTGAGCGTGGGCTCCGTGGCGGGCGGCATGGAGGCGGCCATGGGCGAGCTGACCAGGTATCGCCGCGCCATCCGTAGGCCGAACGCCGACGACGAGAACCTGCCGGTGATCTTCAACGACTACATGAACTGCCTCAACGGCGACCCCACCACCGAGCGGGAGCTTCCGATGATCGACAAGGCCGCCGAGGCGGGCTGCGAGTACTACGTCATCGACGCGGGCTGGTACGCCGACGGCGACTGGTGGGACGGCGTGGGCGAGTGGCTGCCCAGCCAGAAGCGCTTCCCCGGCGGCTTCAAGGCGCTGCTGGACCGCATCCGGGAGAGGGGCATGGTGCCCGGCGTCTGGCTGGAGATCGAGGTCATGGGCATCCACTGCCCGAAGGCGGACCGCGTGCCGGACGACTGGTACTTCCAGCGCCGCGGCCGCAAGGTCTACGACCGCAGCCGCTACCAGCTCGACTTCCGCAATCCGGAGGTTCGGGCCCACGCCACCGAGGTCATCGACCGCCTGGTCAACGAGTACGGCGTGGGCTACATCAAGATGGACTACAATATCGACGCGGGCATCGGCACCGACCTGAACGCCGACAGCCCGGGCGACGGCCTGCTCGGGCACGACCGGGCGTACCTGAAGTGGCTGGACGGCATCTTCGAAAAGTATCCCGATCTGGTGATCGAGAACTGCTCCAGCGGCGGCCTGCGCATGGACTACGCCATGCTCAGCCGCTACAGCATCCAGTCCACCAGTGACCTGGAGAACTACGTCTACTACGCCACCGTCGCCGCCAACGCGCCCTCGGCGGTGACACCCGAGCAGGCGGCGGTCTGGGCCTACCCGCTGACGGACGCCGACTGCGAGCAGGTGGCCTTCAACATGGTCAGCGCCATGCTGCTGCGCATCCACCAGAGCGGCCACCTGGTCCACCTGAGCGGCGAGCGCTTCGACCTGGTGAAGGAAGCCATCGACTGCTACAAGGAGATTCGCGGCGACATCCGGCGCGCGCTGCCCTTCTGGCCGCTGGGCTTCTCGCACTACAGCGATCCCTGGGTTAGCATGGGCCTGAAGCTGCCGAAGCGCGACTACGTGGCGGTCTGGCGCAGGGAGAGCGAGACGCCCCGGTGCACGATTCCGATCGAGCATCGCAGGGGGCAGAAGGTCAAGGCCGTCTGCGCCTATCCCCAGAACCTGCCCTGCAGGTTCCAGTGGAACGAATACAGCGGCGAGCTCACCGTGGAGCTCCCGAACCGCCTGAGCGCCCGGCTGTTCCAGCTGGACGTGGAGGATTGATCCTTGGTTTCGAAACGGAGCCCCGGACCCGGCCTCCGACCTCATCCGCGCGCTGGTCGAGCGGATGGAGGCCATCGCCCCGGAGATCAACTCCACCTGGAGCCTGGCGGGGATTGAGGCGGAATAACTCGCATCCCTTCGCCGCCGGACGCGAACCTGATCGACGCAAAGCGCCGCCTCCCGTTCGGGAGGCGGCGCTCAATCGCGGCGGAGCTTGCAGGCTCAGCCGGTGTAGCTCGACCAGTTGATGACGACGACGATGCCGTCTGCGCAGGTCAAATTGATGCAGGAATCGAAGCCCTCGCTGTTGTAGAAGCTCCGCTCGTTGGCGGGATGCTCAAAGGTCACGTCGGTCCAGGACTCGTCCGTCAGCGTCAGGCCCGCGTCCGACAGTGCTGCCTTGGCATCCTCGATGTCCATGCCGATCGCCGCGCCGAAGATGGTGTAGCCCGGGCCGAGCAGTTCCATGTAATCCACGCAGTCGGAGCCGCCGATGGTCAGCGCGTCGTCGTAGTAATGGTATGGCGATTCCCAGTCGACCTCCCGGTAGTTCGGAAGCCCCAGCGCCTTGGCGGCATCCTCCAGGGGCTCCTGGTAGAACTGGGAGACGTCGATGTACGATTTTGCCGCCTCCGGATCGTATTCGAAGACCTCATCGCCATCCTCCACTTCGGCGTACTTGGAGGAGATCCACAGGGGAGAGTTCAAGTAATACACCATATACCAGTCCACGCCGCGCTCATCGGTCATGACCTGGTGCAGGTAGGGAAGCTCGCTTCCCTTCGGAACGGAATCAAATACATCGTACTCCAGGCCCGCGCCCATGCGCAGATTGGCATCCCCCGTGACGCGAACGTCCGCCAGCGCGGCGACGTTCGCCAGCAGCGTCAGCGCCAGCGCCAGCGCGACGCACCGCTTCATCCTTGCCCTCATTTTCCGCAACCTCCTCTGTTCGCGTTTCGCTCTTCCCACCGGATGCGCCCGGCGGTTTTCTTTCATTATAGGCGAGCGCGCGACCGGTGTCAACCTCGTTCCGCCGGGAATGCCGCGGGGACGCCGCCGCTTTTTTTCGAAGCGCGCCGAAGTATTATGGTTGTGCGACGTAAGTTTAAAATCAATGGACGAAATGTGGACAATTTGGTGGAGATGTGGTAAAATTCGAACGGATTGATGCGCGGCGAGGGAGGGAAGGCGGCATGTATTGCTCGAAGTGCGGCGCTTACGCGCCTGACGGAAGCGCCTACTGCATGCGGTGCGGCGAGAAGCTCGCGCCCGCGCCGGGGAGGCCTGCGCGTTCGGCAGGTCGGGCGAAGTGCGTCGCGATTGTCGTGCTGCTGCTGACCGTGGCGATCTGTGCCTGCGTGGCGCTCGCGCTGCGGAGCGGCTCGGCCGGAGGCGAGCGGCACGAGATGCGCGAGTGGTTCGGCACGGACTTCGTGCAGTTCCGGATCAACTCGGCCTTTTCCGAGAACAATCCCGCGCTGCTGGACGGCAGGCGGTTCAGCGCCGGGGGCGGCGCGGACAGCCTGGTGGGCTTCGAGGGCGTGATCGTGAACTACGGGAATCGGGCGCTGCGGCTGGAGAACCTGGGCGTGACGCTGACGTTCGACGGCGATGCCGCGCCGGAGGACTGCCCCTTCGTCTACGCGTATGACACCGCGGCGACCGGCGGCGGCGCAAGAGTTGACGGGCTGGTGAGGGGAAGCTCGGCCAGGATTTACGTCTACGCCGCGCGGGAGAAGGGCACGCGCCTTCGCTCGATTCGCCTCTCGTTCGCGGGAAACTTCGAGGAGGGGCCGCTGAACCGCAAGGGCGCCGGCCCCGGCGAATCGGCGCTCCCGAAGCCCGAGCGCGTCGAGGGCGCGGCGCGCTATGAATACCGCGTCGATTGCGAGTGACGAAAGCGACGCTAAAACTTTAAATGGAAGGGAGATTTGACCATGAAGCGCTTCGCAGCTGTTTTGATCCTGCTGGCACTGCTCGCCTGCGCGCTGGCGCCCTGCTGCGCGGAGGAGCCGGGCGAGGACATGTCCCTGGGCGATTTCATTCACTCGGTCAATCCGGACGCGGGGGAGAGCGAGGAGCCGGAGCCGGAGGAGACGGAGGCCCCGCTGGAGATGCCGGCCGGCGAGGAGGGTGAGGCCTTTGCGCAATTTCTCCAGAGCGACTCCTTCGCGCAGGAGAATTACAGCTTCGACGCTGTGAGCTACGCCATCTTCGATATCGACGCGAACGGCACGCCGGAGCTCATCATCGACGGCAGCGTGGAGGGGAGCAGCGACCGGGTATTTCGCTTCTACGCGCTGCGCCGCGGCGATGTGGAGAGCGTCGGCGAGATCGAGAGCGAGGTAATCGAGGACTGGCTCGGCTATTCCCCCGCGCACAACGGCGTCGCGACCTGGATATCCATCGCGGATATGGAGATCTATTCCATCTACGCGCTCGAGGACAGGCTCGAGATGCAATGCGGGCTTTCGGAGACGCGCTACTTCGTCACGTCGGCCGACGGGACCAACTTTCAGCGGGTGCAGTACGGGTACGTGGAGGACGGCGTGACCTCGGATCTCCCCGCCGAGGAGTGGGAGGCGTTCCAATCGGATCTGCAAAGGATCGAATTCCTGCCCTTCGAAGTGAATTTCAGCGGCGAGGCGGGCGGCGAAGCGCCGATGGAGGAGGACGCGGAGTCGATCGGCCCCGGCACGCTGACGCAGACCCAGCTCAACTACCTGCGCGAAGCGTTCGAGGTTCCGGACGACATCGCCATCACGGACTATGAGTACGATCCCAACGCGAGCTACTTCTGGGATGGCGCCGGCATCTGGATCGTGGACGTCGCGCTGTACTCGGGGGATCAGTGCGTCGGCTCCGCGATGGCGTACGCGGACACGCTGGAGCCGATCCGGCAGGTCTGGACTTACACGGATCTGGTCAGCGAGGGCATGTCGGACCTGAGCCAGATGATCATGCGCTGAGCGAAGAAGGGAAGGTGCGGTCGTGAGCAAGATGCGGCGAAGCATCGCTTCAATCGGATTCATATTCGCGGCGATTCTCCTGCTGTGCGGCTTCAAGCTGTGGGGCAGGCCGGAGAGCGGCGTGCTGATGTCGGAGACCCGCGAGTTCATGCAGATCGCCTCGCAGCGCGGGGCGACCTACGATGCGCCTGTGCTGGGGAACGACGCGCTGATGCGCTCCGACATCGAATACATCTCGTTCATGAACACCGTCGCGGACGTGCCGGAGGACGCCTGGGACGTCTCCGCCGCGCGGGACGGCTCGGTGCTGGCCTGGACGTACCCGCCGGTGAAGCGCGACACCATGTACCTGATCGCCCTTGACGACGACCACGCGAAGGTCAGCCGCTTCGAGAACGGCGATGACGGGTGCGAGCTCTACATCGCGGCGGAGGGCGGCGTGAAGGCGAACGAGGACTGCTCCTGGCTGTTCGCGTACTACCCGAACCTGCACGACATCTCCTTCCGCCACGGCTTTGATACCTCGGGCGTGGAGGACATGCACGGCATGTTCGCCGGCTGCCCGGTGGACATGCTCGACCTGAGCTTCTTCGACACCGCCCGGGTGGAGGACATGTCCGACATGTTCCGCGACTGCGAAAGCCTGCAGGATCTGACCCTGCCCGCGCTGAACACCGCGAATGTGCGGAGCATGGCGCGCATGTTCTACGGGTGCAATTCGCTCGAAACGCTGAACCTGAGCGCGTTCAATACCGCGAAGGTGGAGGATATGAGCGGCATGTTCCAGTATTGCTTCATACTCTCGGATCTGGACCTCTCCTCCTTCGACACGGACCGCGTGAAGGATCTGTCCCATTTGTTTGACAGCTGCGAGTATATGAAGGGCCTGAACCTGTCCACATTCAATACCTCCAACGTGGAGAACATGGCCTACATGTTCCACGACTGCATGGGGCTGATGGCGCTGGATCTGTCCGGCTTCGACACCGGCAAAGTGACGAATATGTCCGGCATGTTCAGCGATTGCGGCATGCTCGGGAAGCTGGACATCTCCGGCTTCGATACGGGGTGCGTCACGGACATGACGGGCATGTTCGAGAATTGCGACTGGCTGCAGACGCTGGATCTGTCCGGCTTCGATACCGCCCGCGTGGAGCGGATGGACCGCATGTTCAGCAGCTGCGAGTTGTTGCGGCGCCTGGATTTGACGAGCTTCGATACCTCCAGCGTGCGCGGCGCGAGCGGCATGTTCGCCGGCTGTCAGAATCTGACGAATCTCACCCGGGGCAGTGGCTTCGCGATGGCGGAGGACGCGGACACCGAGGGGATGTACGACAACTGTCCCGCGGGCTGACGACAAAGCGCGCCGAGCCCGAAGCGGCGAACCGGCGGCGCCGGGGAGCGCGAGGATTTGGAGGAGGGGAAGCAATGAAGCTGCATCGCAGGTGGATCGCGGCGCTGGCGGCGCTGGCCGTGTTCCTTGGCGGAAGCGCGCTGGCCGCGGAGGGCGGCAATGTGCTGATGCGAGAGACGTACGTCAAGGAGTACCTCAAGGAAGCCCAGCGCGATTTCATGGAGGCGGCCGAGGGCCCCACGGGCGTGCTGGGCAACGACGACGTCTCGCGCCTGAGCGTGCGCAGCGTCACCTTCCTCGATTCGACGCGCCGCGCCCCGGAGGACGCCTGGGATGTCTCCGCCGCGGGGGACGCGAGCGTGCTGGCCTGGGTCGAGGATCGGGGCGAGGACGGCGCGCTGCTGGTCGATTTCCACGGGCACACGGCCGGCGACGCGGACGCGCCCATGCATGCCACGGACCTCTACATCGCGGCGAAGGGCGGCGTGCGGGCGAACCCGGACTCGTCCTTCCTGTTCATGGGCTACATCAACCTTCAGGAGATCGATTTCAACGATAGCTTTTCCACCGAGGGCGCGCAGCGCATGACGGGCATGTTTGACGAGTGCGCGTCCCTCGAGCGCCTGGACCTGTCGGACTTCGACACGGCGCAGGTGACCGACATGAGCGGCATGTTCGCGCGCTGCGAGTCGCTGACCGAGCTGAACCTCGGCTCCTTCGACACGGCGCAGGTGACCGACATGAGCGGCATGTTCACGCGCTGCGAATCGCTGGAGGCGCTTAATCTGAACAGCTTCGACACGGGCAACGTCGCCGACATGCGCGCCATGTTCGCCCGCTGCCTGCGCCTGCAGGGGCTGGACTGGAGCGAGCGCTTCGTGATTCGCAAGGGCACAAAGGTGCAGGACATGCTCTCGATGACGCCCCTCGGGGGCGGGTGACGCGTGCGGCGCGGGAAGGGAAGGAAGCAAGATGAGGCGAAGAATCGCGGCGCTGGCGCTGATGGCCGCGCTGCTGCTGGGGCTCGCGCCCGCGCGGGCGGAGGCGAGCGGCGTGCTGATGGGCGGAGGCGAGCGCACGCTGTACAAGCTGATGCTGACCGATGGGAACATCGACGAGGCGCTCGCGGACGCGGCGGTGTTCGGAAACGAAGAATTTGCCCGCCGGGACGTGCGGAGCATCACCTTCCTGGATTCCCTGGAGGATGCCCCCAGTGACGCCTGGGACGTGTCCGCCGCGGGGGACGCGAGCGTGCTGGCGTGGATCGCGAATGGGGAGCCGGAGTACCACCTAACGATCGACGGCGAGGGCAGCCTGATCGCCCCCGACTCCGGCATGGGCCCCGCCGCGGAGCTCTACATCGCGGCGGAGGGCGGCGTCGTCGCCAATCCGGACTCGGCCTGGCTCTTCTCCGGCTATCGGAGCGTGGAGTCCATCGACTTCAACGGATGCTTCTCCACCGCCGGCGTGGAGGACATGACCGCCATGTTCCAGAATTGCGAATCGCTGACGGGGCTGGATCTCTCCGGCTTCGACACGGGCGCCGCGCGGGACATGTTTCAGATGTTCGCCGGATGCTCCCGGCTGGCGAGCCTGGATCTGTCCGGCTTCGACGCGAGCCTCGTGGAGGACATGCGCGGAATGTTCTACGACTGTGACTCCCTGCGTGAGCTCAACCTGTCCGGCCTGAACACCGGCAGCGCGGTGTACATGAGCGAGATGTTCTACGGCTGCCATTCGCTGGAGGGGCTGGATTTGAGCAGCTTCGACACGGCGCGCGTGGAGTACATGGAGAACATGTTCGGCGACTGTGGCGCGCTGGCGCGCCTGGACTTGTACAGCTTCGATACGCGGCGCGTGCGGGACATGAGCGGCATGTTCAAGTTCTGCGAAAGCATCCAGGACGTGATCGTGTCCGAGGATTTCGTCATGAACGGCAGGGCCGAATCCATGCTGGACTACACGCCGCTGAAGCGGGACGCCTGAGCCGCGCGGAGAGAGCGGAGGGTCGAGAGTGAGGGGGATGAACGTGAACCGAAGCTGGAAATTCCTGGCGAGCCTTGCGCTGCTGTTCCTGCTCTGCGGCGGCCTCGCGGTCGCGGAGGAGGCGGCGGGCACGCTGATGGCGGTCGCGCCGGAGCAGGGGCTGAGCCGGGAAGAGCCGTCTGATTTCGAAGCCGAGGGCATGCTGGGCAACGACGCCTGGACGCGCGGCGAGGCGGGAAGCGTCACCTTCCTGGATTCGCTGGCGGGCGCGCCGGCGGACGCCTGGGACGTCTCGGCAAATGGCGACGGCTCGGTGCTGGCCTGGGCGCAGCCGTACCGCAAGGTGTACCACCTGTACGCCGACGCGGACGGCGTCACATACAAGGAGACGGACATCAAGGGCTCCTATGACCTCTATATCGCGGCGAATGGCGGCGTGCGGGCGAACCCGGATTCGTCCTGCCTGTTCGCGGGCTGCGTGAACTTGGGGCGAATCTCCTTCGATGGCAACTTCACCCTGCAGGGCGTGCGAAACCTGCGGAACATGTTCTATCGCTGCGTGTCGCTCGAGGAGCTCGACCTGCGCGACTTCGACCTGGCTTCGGCGGAGGATCTGAGCGGCATGTTCGAGAATTGTGATTTGCTGACGGAACTGGATCTGCACGGCATGGATCTGAGCGGCGCGACGAGCATGGTGGAAATGTTCCGGGGCTGCGACGCGCTGCGAGGCCTGAACCTCTCGGATGTGAACGCGGAGCGTGTGACGGACATGTCCAGCATGTTCTACGCTTGCTCTGCGCTGGAGGAGCTGGAACTGAGCGGCCTGCGAACCGGCGCGTTGACGAACCTGAGCGGCATGTTCATGAACTGCAGGTCGCTGCCCGAGCTGAACCTGAGCGGGCTTGCCACCGGCGGCGTGACGGATATGAGCGGCATGTTTAGTGGCTGCGGATCGCTGACTGCGCTCGATCTGAGCGCGCTGGATACCGGCGGCGTGACGAACATTGAGGACATGTTCAGCGGCTGTTCGTCGCTGGAGCGCCTGGATATGAGCGGCCTGGACC
>CANQGC010000089.1 GCA_947600345.1 uncultured Clostridia bacterium | reverse complement strand
CTGGGGCTACGCTGGGCGCTGCCCAGACCTGCCAAGGAACCTGAGGTTCCTTGGATTCTCCCTTCTGCTGCCGCGTTTAGACCGAGCCCCGTTCCCCAAAACGAAGACCTCTGGCCCTCGGATCTATGGGGCCAGAGGTCGTGCCTCGTACTTCGCTCCCTTCAGAAACGCACCGCAGGACTTTGGGGGCTCGGCCTTATGGCCCCCAAAGTCCGTCGCCCATGCGCGGCAGCAAATGGTTGGCGGCCCTGCCGCCCGCGGCAGCAGATGGCCGCCGGCCCCGCCGGCATCGCTCAGGTTTTTAGCAGGCTAAGCGCTCTTTGGTAGCTGGCGGCGTCCAGCAGGCAGTTGACGCGCGTGCCCTCGGCTTCGTATTCCTCTCCCAGCACCTGCCCCTTATCATGGATCAGCGAGAGCACATTGCCCTTGCTATACGGAATCAGCAGCTCCACCGGGTGCCGGAGCTCCGCGATGCGCTTCGATATTTCCTCCTTCAGCCGGTCCAGCCCACGGCCCGTCTTGGCCGAGATCAATATCGCGTCGGCGGGCTCGATCTCGTCCTCGGGAATCTTCGCCCGGTCGACCTTGTTCATCGCCTCCAGCACCGGCCGGTCGCCCGCGCCCAGCTCGCTGAGCACCCGGAACACCGTGTCCCGCTGCTCCCGGTACTGGGCGTTCGACACGTCCGAGACCACCACCAGCAGATCGGCGAACAGCGCCTCCTCCAGCGTGGAGTGGAACGCCTCGATGAGCTGGTGCGGGAGCTTGCGGATGAAGCCCACCGTGTCCACCAGCAGGCAGCTGCGGTTCTCCGGAAGCTCCACGTTGCGCATCACCGGGTCGAGCGTGGCAAAGAGCTTGTCCTCCACCAGCACGTCCGGGCCGGAAAGCGCGTTGAGCAGCGTGGACTTGCCCGCGTTGGTGTAGCCCACCAGCGCCACCGTGGTCTGGCCCTGCTTGTCCCGCCGTGCGCGCCGCATGTCGCGCTGGCGCTTGAGCTCCTTGAGCTGTGCGGTGAGGTCATCGATCCGCTTGCGGATGCGCCTCCTGTCCACCTCCAGTCGCGTCTCGCCGGGGCCGCGCGTGCCGATGCCACCGCCCAGGCGGGAGAGCGACGTGCCCAGGCCCGTCAGCCTCGGCAGCCGGTACTTCATCTGCGCCAGCTCCACCTGTAGCTTGCCCTCGGCGGTCTGCGCGCGCTGGGCGAAGATGTCCAGGATCAGCGCCGTGCGGTCGATCACCCGCACCCCCAGCGCCGCCTCCAGGTTGCGCTGCTGCGCGCCGGTGAGTTCGTCGTCCACGATGGCCAGGTCGATCTCCATCGCCTGGCAGACCAGCGACAATTCCTCCGCCTTGCCGCTGCCGATGAACGTGGCGGGGTCGGGCTTCTGGCGGTTCTGGATCACGCGCGTGATGACCATCGCCCCGGCGGTCTCGGCCAGGCTCGCCAGCTCCTCCAAGGATTCCTCGCTGTCGGTGGAGATGAGCATGGTCTTCTCGCTCTCCTCGACGATGCCGCCCTTTGCGATGGCGTCCTTGACGCGCTGCTCGGCCAGGGCGATCTCGTTCATCCAGTTCATCTGGGGGATGCGCCCGGGCTTGACGGGGCCGCGCAGGAGGATGGAGAAGTTGTCGTACTCCATCTCGCCCAGGAACGCCGCGCTGATGCCGGTGCAGCGGCCGTCGGCCACGCCCACCGCGCACATGGAGTCGAAGCGCAGCAGGCGGAGGGCCTGGAGGTCGACACTGGAGAGGCGGGCGTCGCCGCCGGGATGGGTGTGGATGCAGCGGAAGCCGGAGAGGCGGTCGGGGTTGCGGCGCAGGTGGAGCTCGGGCAGGGCGATGGAGCCGATGGAGCCGATGGCGATCTCGAGTACTGCGCCATCGCGGCCGAGGTAGACCAGCATCTCGCGGTTGATGGCCTCGGTGTGGCGGACGAGCACGTTGAGGAGGCGGTCGGGGAGGTAGACGTCGCGCTCGAACTCGGCGTCGTAGAGGCGCTCGAGATCGGCGAGCACGCTCTCGCGGATGCCTTCCAGGTTGCCGTGGATCATAGAGGAACCTCCTAGTAAGAATTGAGGAAGAAAGGCCGCACCCAAACGCGGCAGCAAAAGGGAGAATCCAAGGAACCTCAGGTTCCTTGGCAGGAATTCTTAAGGGACAGAGTCCCTTAAGCAGGTCCGGGCGGAGCCCGAAGCGGGTCTGGGCGGAGCCCAGCGTCGGCCCGCGGTATCAAACCAAAACCAGGGCAAAGCGAACCCGCGCCCCATCGCCTCCATACCGCGGGCCGACGGCGGCGCAGGGTAGGTTTGGGGAGCAAAAGCTCCCCGAACCAGACAGCCGCCACTAACTCTCTTCTCCGCAGCGCCTGCCCGCCACCGCCCCATCCAACGCCCCTCCGCACCTCACTTGAAATTGATCACCGCCAACCCAACGAGGCATATCCCCACGCCGATCAGCTTATTCCAGGTCAGCGCTTCCCCGTAGAGCAGCGCGCCCACAAAGATGAGCGCGACGGCGAGAAAGGAGCTTTGGACGATGGACGCGGTACTGACCTGCCATCCGGCCTTGTAGGCATAAAGGAAGCCCACCTCCAGGCCCACGATGACCACGCCGAGAACAAATGGCGCCGCGTTCGTCTTGCTGTACTCATGGAATAGATCGCCGCCGCGATTGATCGCAAAGTACAGTATAGCGCTCGCCACAGCGCCGACCAGATAGGTGATCGTCAGGGACGCCAGCGGGTCCATTCCCTCCGGCGCGGACTTCGCGCAGATCTGATAGATTACGTTGGATAAAACCACGAGCGCGATTGGCCATACATAGGAAAGCATTTCGATCTTCCTCCCGGATATTGATTTGGCCTGATGATCCGGTAGGTGCCCACCCGGTGCCGTTAGGGCAAAGGACTCCCTCTTTTATTTCGACGGATTTCGGTTTGATGGGACGGTGGAGGGTGATCGCCGCGTTGCAGAAAGTTAGTGGCGGACTCTTTTGGAATGGGGAGCCCTTCGGCTTCCCATTCCAAAAAATCGCCGCGGCGGCCCGCGGTATGGAACGTCGCGGCGGTAGTTCGCTTTGCGCGGCGTGGATATTTCATCGCGGGCCGCCTGGGGTTACGCTGGGCTCCGCCCAGACCTGCTCAAGGGACTCTGTCCCTTGAGAATTCCTGCCAAGGAACCTGAGGTTCCTTGGATTCTCCCTTTTGCTGCCGCGCTGAATACACGGACTTTGGCCCCGTAGATTATGGGGCCAAAGTCCTGCGTTGCGTTTCTTATACGTACTGGATGTTCTCGTCGTCCTCTTCCGTTCTCGGCTTTTCGCCGTTGGCCAGGCGGTCCTTATAGTCCTGAATCGCGGCGTGCAGCGCCTCTTCCGCCAGCACCGAACAGTGCACCTTCACCGGCGGCAGCCCGCCCAGCGACTCCATCACCTGCTTATTGGTGATCGCCAGCGCCTCGTCCAGCGTCTTGCCCTTCACCAGCTCCGTGGCCTTCGAGCTCGTCGCGATGGCCGCGCCGCAGCCGAAGGTCTTGAACTTCACGTCCGTGATCACGTCGTTCTCGACCTTGATATAGATGCGCATGATGTCGCCGCACTTCGCGTTGCCCACCGTGCCTACGCCGTCCGCGTTCTCCATCTCGCCCATGTTGCGGGGATTCATGAAGTGATCCATGACCTGCTCGGTATATTCCATGACGATACCTCCGTATTCTATGCTCAGATTATTGTTTGTTTTCCTTTACAAAGTCGTCGTACAGCGGCGACATGGCGCGCAGCTTCTTCACGATCTCCACGAGGCTATCCACCACGTAGTCGGCCTCCTCCATCGTGTTCTCCTCGCTCAGCGACAGCCGCAGCGAGCCGTGCGCGATTTCGTGGGGCAGGCCGATGGCCAGCAGCACGTGGCTGGGGTCCAGGGAGCCGCTGGTGCAGGCGGAGCCCGAGGAGCCCGCGATGCCCTTCATGTCCAGCATCATCAGCAGGGATTCGCCCTCGATGAAGCGGAAGCAGACGTTCACGTTGCCCGGCAGGCGCTTGGTGCGGTCGCCGTTCAGGCGGGTGTAGGGGATCTCGGTGAGGATGCGGTCGATCATGTGGTCGCGGATGGCGGAGAGCTTTTCGTTGTGGCCGTCGATGTCGGCGGTGGCGATCTCGATGGCCTTGCCGATGCCCACGATGCTCGCCAGGTTCTCGGTGCCCGCGCGCTTATTGCGCTCCTGGGCGCCGCCGTTCATGAACTGCTGCAGCACCACGCCCTTGCGGATGTAGAGCACGCCTACGCCCTTGGGCGCGTGGAATTTATGGCCGGACATGCTCAGCATGTCGATCTGCATGGCTTTGACGTCAATCTTGACGCTGCCGATGGCCTGCACGGCGTCGGTGTGGAAGAGCACCTTGTGCTTCTTCGCCACCGCCGCGAGCTCAGCAATGGGCTCGATGGTGCCGATTTCGTTGTTCGCCGTCATGATGGACACGATGGTCGTGTCCGGGCGGATGGCGGCGTCGAGCTGCTCCGGCGTCACGAAGCCGAACTCGTCCACGGGCAGGTAAGTTACCTCGAAGCCCTCCTTCTCGAGTTGGGCGCAGGTGTGCAATATTGCGTGGTGCTCGATGGCGGTGGTGATGATGTGCTTGCCCTTCTTGATGTTGGCGTAGGCCGCGCCGCGCACCGCCCAGTTGTCGGACTCGGTGCCGCAGCCGGTGAAGTAGATCTCGTTCGGCTCGGCGTTGATGGCCTTGGCGACCTGCGCTCTTGCGGCGTCCACCGCGTGGCGGCTGGTGTAGCCGAAGTTGTGCATCGACGAGGGGTTGCCGTAGATTTCGCAGAAGTACGGCTTCATCGCCTCGAATACGGGTTCCGTCACGCGCGTGGTCGCGCCGTTGTCCATGTAGATGCTCATCTCTGAATCCCTTCCTCAGCTTTTGCTTGTTCCTCGATCATGTTTTGCAGCGTGATGCCGTCGACGATCCGGTTCAGTCCGTCGCGCAGCTTGAGCCAGACGATCCGCGAGGGGCACGCGCAGCTCTTTCCGCAGGCGTCCTCCTCGTCCAGGCACTCCACCAGGTTGAGCCCGCCCTCGAGCGCGCGCAGCACGTCGCCCACGGTGATCTCCTCCGGGCTTCGCGCCAGCCGGTAGCCGCCCTGGGCCCCGCGGTTGCTGAGCACCAGCTTCTCCCGCCGCAGCACGGCGATCAGCTGCTCCAGGTACGCCTCCGGGATGGCCTGCCGCTCGGCGATGCACTTGATGGACTGGGGACCGTCGCCGTAGTGCACGGCCAGGTCGTACATGGCGTGGATGCCGTAGCGCCCCCGCGTGGACAGCTTCATGCGCTCACCTCCCGGCATAATTCCGAGCTTTTGACTCGGATTATCTGGGAGTATTCTAGCACCCCAAGCGGAGCTTGTCAACAATCCCGACGCTTTTCATAGGAATTTAACGCGGCTTGCACATTTCCATGCGGAGTGCTATAATTGAGGGGAAGAAAATATTGTATATGGGAGGGGATATTCATGGATCAAAGGCAAGGCGCCTTCAAGGGAAAGCTCACGCTGTCCTGGACGGAGATCATCACCTGCGCGGCGTTCATCGTGCTGGGGCTGGTGCTGCTGGTGGTGCCGGGGCTGGCGACCTCGGTGATATTCAACGTGATCGGCATCGGCTGCATCGTGATCGGCATCGTGCACCTGATTCGCTACTTCCGTCTGGAGGCCCAGCTGGCGCTGATGAGCAACGATATGGCGCTGGGCCTGGGCTGGATCATCGGCGGCGCGGCGATCATCATCTTCAAGAGTCTGCTGGTGTCCCTCCTGCCGATCCTGTTCGGCATGATGATGCTGGTGGGCGGCGTGATCAAGATTCAATCGACGCTGGGCTTCCGCCGGATGAATGCGGGCCGCTGGTATCTGGAGCTCATCAGCGCGGCGATCAGCGTGGTGCTGGGCTTCCTGATCCTGGCGAATCCCTTCTCCACGGTGCTGCTCCTGATGCGCGTGATCGGCATATCGCTGGTGATCGAGGGCATCATGGACCTGGTCTCCCGCATCGCCTACAAGCGCGCCCGCGACCGCTTCATCATCGAGGCGAAATTCGAGGACTGAGGCACGGGAGCAAAGACTCATACGCAAAACATTTCGGCCTTCCATTCCGGCCTCCGACGCCGCGGCGCAGCATGCGCCGCGGCGCTTCTTCATGCGCCCGCGTATATAGGTAGTCAAATTGCACAAAGTGCTAAGATTCCATGAATCTGCAAATATCCATGATATTCAACAAAAAGTAATTTGACCTTGTTGAAATCATATGGTATCTTATTATACAGAAAATTATGCACGCGTTTTGTGCATGGAAAGGGGAGGAGTTTTCATGGAAATCAAGAAGGCCGCCATGGCCGGCACGCTGGAGTCCAGCGACGCCCAGGTCACGGTGGAGCCCGGCGGCGAGGGCATTGAGCTTTCGCTGCAGAGCAGCGTCATGAACCAGTACGGCCGCCAGATCAAAGAGACGGTGCTGGAGACGCTGGAGCGCCTGGACGTCAAGTCCGGCCGCGTGACCGTGGTGGACAAGGGCGCGCTGGACTGCACGCTCAAGGCCCGCGTGGAGTGCGCGGTGTTCCGCAGCTGCGACGAATCCCAGGCGAATATCCCGTGGGGAGGTGCGATCCGATGATTCCGAGGCCGAGACCTGAGCGCTTCCGCCTGCGCAGGACGATGATGTTCATGAACGCGCAGAAGCCGGGGCTGATCAAGGACGCCTACATCTACGGCTGCGACTCCATCATGCTCGATCTGGAGGACGCGGTGGCCGAGAACCAGAAGGACGCGGCGCGCTTCTCGCTGTATCACGCCCTCAAGACCATCGACTACGGCGACACCGAGGTCATCGTGCGCATCAACGGCCTGGATACCCCCCACTGGCAGGAGGACATCCGCGTGTGCGTGGCGGGCGGAGCCGACGGCATCCGCATCGCCAAGTGCGAGAGCGCGAACGACGTGCACACCGTTGAGAAGGCCGTGGAGGAGGCCGAGAAGGAATTCGGCGTCGAGGTCGGCCGCACGCTTTTGATGGCGGCGCTCGAGAGCCCGAAGGGCATCCTGAACGCCTACGAGATCTGCTCCGCCTCCGAGCGCATGTTCGGCGTGGCCATCTCCGGCGGCGACTTCCGCAAGTGCATGCAGACCAGCTTCCAGCGCGACGGTGTGGACATGATGGTCGCCCGCGGCCAGATGCTCATCGCGGCGCGCGCGGCGGGCATCCAGTGCTTCGACACGGTGTTCACCAATCTGGACGACAACGAGGGCTTCGAGGCCGAGGTGCGCCAGAACAAGGCCATGGGCTTCGACGGCAAGAGCCTGATCAATCCCAAGCAGATTCGCCTGGTGCACGAAATCTTCGCCCCCACCGAGAAGGAGGTCATCCAGGCCGAGAAGATCGTGCGCGCCTACCGCGAGCAGAGCGCCGCGGGTGTGGGCGTGTTCACGGTGGACGGCAAGATGATCGACATCGCCTTCATCCCGGGCGCGGAGCGCACCCTGAAGCTGGCGAAGGCCTGTGGAATGTATGAGGGGGAATTCGCATGAGAAACGCAGTTGGCCGGGACATCCCCGATTCCCTGCTCGTGAACGGCCGCGAGGTATACCAGGGCAAGAACTACATGGACGGCAAGTACATCCAGAAGGCATCGCCGCGCACCAAGCGCTATGAGACGCCCCGGGAGTCCAAGATCGTGGATTCCATCGCCCAGGCGCTCAAGGACTGCGGCGCGAAGAGCGGCATGACCTTCTCCTTCCACCACCACCTGCGCAACGGCGACTACGTGGTCAACATGGTCATGCAGACCGCCATCGAGGATCTGGGCCTGGAGGATCTGACCATCGCCGCGTCCTCGCTGGGCGAGGCGCACGATCCCATCGCCGAGTACATCGAGCAGGGCAAGGTGGTCGGCATCCAGACCAGCGGCATCCGCGGCAGAATGGGCGAGGTCGTGTCCAACGGCAAGCTCAAGACGCCGGCGATCATCCGCAGCCACGGCGGCCGCCCCCGCGCCATCGAGGCCGGAGAGGTGCACATCGACATCGCGTTCATCGCCGCGCCCACCAGCGACTGCGTGGGCAACTGCCGGGGCATCGGCGGCAAGTCCAACTGCGGCAGCATGGGCTACGCCATGACCGACGCCAAGTACGCCGACCATGTGGTCGTGATCACCGACTGCCTGGTGGACTTCCCGAACATGCCCGCCTCCGTCGAGGCCATCGACGTGGACGCCGTGGTCGTGGTGGACTCCATCGGCAATCCGAAGAAGATCGCCTCCGCCGCCGCGCGCATCTCCCAGAACCCGCGCGATCTGATGATGGCGGAGAACGTGGCGAAGGTCATCGCCTCCACCCCCTACTTCAAGGAGGGCTTCTCCTTCCAGACGGGCGTGGGCGGTCCCTCCCTGGCCGCGAACCTGTTCCTGGAGAAGTACATGGACGAGCGCGGCATCAAGATGGGCTGGGCCATCGGCGGCATCTGCGGCCCGATGGTGGAGCTTCTGAAGAAGGGCAAGGTCGGCAAGGTGATCGACGTGCAGGACTTCGATCTGGACGCCGTGAACAGCATCAACCAGACGCCCAACCACTTCGAGATGAGCGCCTCCCAGTACGCGAACCCCGCCAACAAGGGCGCGTTCGTGAACAAGCTGGACTTCGTGGTGCTGGCCGCGCTGGAGATCGACACCGGCTTCAACGTAAACGTGCTGACCGGCTCCGACGGCGTGCTGCGCGGCGCGCCGGGCGGACATCCCGACACCGCGGCGGGCAGCAAAGTCTGCATCATCGTGACGCCGCTGACGCGCGGCCGCATGGCCACGGTCTGCGAGCACGTGGTGACGGTCACCACCCCGGGCGACTGCGTGGACGTGCTGGTCACGGACTACGGCATCGCGGTGAACCCGCTGCGTCCGGACCTGATCGAGTGCCTGGACAAGGTCGGCATCCCCCACGTCAGCATCGAGAGCCTGAAGGAGAAGGCCTACAGCCTCGTCGGACGGCCGGACGATCTGGAGTGGGAGGACAAGGTGGTCGCGATCCTGGAGGCCCGCGACGGCACCATCCTGGACGTGATCCGCAAGATCAAACCCTATCAGGCGTAACTTCGGGTGGCGGGGGAACCGCTTCCCCCGCCACGAGGCGCTTTGCCTGAATTTTTAATTCAGCCAAAGCGGTCGGCCCATAGGCCGACTTGAAATCCCCAGTGGGGATTTCAACCTTGCCACCCCTTTGACGCCATCCGCTGAAATTGCTTCGCAATTTCCGGGCGCGGCTGGCGCAAGGAAGCGATTTTTTCTCCGGCAAGTAAACTTGCCTGCGAAAAAATCAGCACCCGTCCCCGGCGCACAGGTCGCCGGTGACGATTCTATTTCCCCGCCCGAGAGGCAAGCGGGCGGGGAGAATCCGGAGCTTCCTTTACATTCGTTCGTAGCGGGCTCTGCCCGTTGCAATAAGGAGAGAGAGGTTGGTTTTCCATGAGTGAAATGGTAGTAGGCATCCTCGGATTTATTACCATTGCCGCCATCGTCGTGACGCTCTTCCAGAGCAAGACGCTGCCCAGCATTGCGTTCATCATCTTCCCGACGATCCTCGCGATCATCCTGGTGATCGGACGCTACTACACCTTCGACGACATCGGCTCGCTGATCAAGTCCGGCTTCAGCAGCACCGGCCCGACCGCGGCGCTATTCGTATTCTCGGTGCTCTACTTCGGCATGATGACGGATACCGGCATGTTTGACGTCATCATCAACGCACTGATGAAGCTGGTCGGCAGCAGCGTGATCGGCGTGGCGATGGTCACGGCCGTGATCGCGCTGGTCGGCCACCTGGATGGCGGCGGCGCCTCCACGTTCTGCATCGTGGTGCCCGCCATGCTGCCCGTCTACAAGAAGATGCACATGCGCCCGAC
>CANQGC010000088.1 GCA_947600345.1 uncultured Clostridia bacterium | reverse complement strand
GGGGCTACGCTGGGCGCTGCCCAGACCTGCCAAGGAACCTGAGGTTCCTTGGATTCTCCCTTCTGCTGCCGCGCTGGCGGCGGTGCCTTTGGGAATCCAAAGGGGCTCAGCCCCTTTATAACGGAGGGATACATTTGAAGAATACCTACGAGACGCCCCTGAACTCTCGCTACGCGAGCAAGGAGATGCAGTACATCTTCTCGCCCGATCGCAAGTTCACCACCTGGCGCAGGCTCTGGGTGGCGCTGGCCGAGTCCGAGATGGAGCTCGGCCTGCCCGTCACCCAGGCCCAGGTCGACGAGCTCAAGGCCCACATCACCGACATCGACTACGACGACGCCCGCCGCCATGAGGAGCGCGTCCGCCACGACGTGATGGCCCACGTGCTCGCCTACGGCGACGTCTGCCCCAACGCCCGCGGCATCATCCACCTGGGCGCGACCAGCTGCTACGTCACCGACAACGCCGATATCCTCATGCTCCGCGACGCCATGAAGCTCATCCGAAGCAAGCTCATCGAGGTCATGCGCCGCCTGTCCAGGTTCGCGCTGGAGTACAAGGACCTGCCGACCCTCGGCTATACGCATTTGCAGCCCGCCCAGCTCACCACCGTGGGCAAGCGCGCCTGCCTGTGGCTGCAGGATCTGTACATGGATCTGACCGAGCTGGACGACGCCGCGCGGGCGCTCAAGCTCCTCGGCAACCGCGGCGCGACGGGCACGCAGGTCAGCTTCCTGTCGCTGTTCGACGGCGACGGGGCCAAGGTCGACGAGCTCGAGGAACGCATCGCCCGGAAGATGGGCATGACCGCCGTGTTCGACGTCTCCGGCCAGACCTACCCCCGCAAGCTCGACAGCCGCGTGCTCGGCGCGCTCTCGTCCATCGCCCAGAGCGCCTATAAGTTCGCCCAGGATATGCGCCTCTTGCAGTCCTTCCGCGAGATCGAGGAGCCCTTCGAGAAGAGCCAGATCGGCTCGTCCGCGATGGCCTATAAGCGCAACCCCATGCGCTCGGAGCGCATCTGCGCGCTCAGCCGCCACGTGATGACGCTGGTGCAGGACGCCCAGATGACCGCCGCGACCCAGTGGTTCGAGCGCACACTGGACGATAGCGCCAACCGCAGGCTGTCGCTGCCCGAGGCGTTCCTCGCCACCGACGCGGTGCTGGAGCTCTACGCCAACGTGGCGGACGGCATGGTGGTGTACCCAAAGATGATCGGCAAGCGGGTGATGGAGAATCTGCCGTTCATGGCCACCGAGGACGTGATGATGGAGGCCGTGCGCAGGGGCGCGGACCGGCAGGAGATCCACGAAAGAATTCGCGTGCATAGCCAGGCGGCGGCGGCGAGGATGAAGCAGGAGGGGCTGGAGAGCGACCTGATGGAGCGCATCGCCAATGACCCGGCGTTCCCGATGGACCACGACCAGTTGAAGACGCTGCTCGCGCCGGAGAAGTACACCGGACGGGCATCGGAGCAGGCCGAGCGCTTCGTGACCAAGGTCATCCAGCCCATCCTCGACGGCGCGGAAGCCATCGACATGGGCGAGATCAAGATTTAAGGAGAAGTAAGTCCCCGCCAAGAGCGCGGCAGCAGAAGGGAGAATCCAAGGGGCGGCAGTGCCGCCTTCCACCTGCTGTCGCGGAGGGAGCGACGGACTTTTGAGCCCATAGATCCGAGGCTCAAAAGTCCTGCGTTGCGTCTCTGAAGAAGCGCTCGTTCAAAGCGCGGCAGCAGAAGGGAGATTCTTAAGGACCTCAGGTCCTTAAGCAGGTCTGGGCAGCGCCCAGCGTAACCCCAAAGGCTGCGCGAAGTAGGCGGCTGCGGTTCGAGGCACAAGGCCCCGCTCCCAGGCGGCCCGCGGCATCCAATCCAAGCAGGGCAACGCGCACCAACGCTCCATCGTCCCATACCGCGGGCCGTCAGCGGCGCGGAGTTGACTTGGAAAGCCGGGAGGCTTTCCAAGTCAAGGCAGCCGCCACTAACTCTCATCTCCGCCCCGAATCCCCCCAAACATAACGAACAGGAGGAACCCACCCATGAACTTCGACCCCACCAAGCTCGAATGGACCCGTCCCCCCAAGTGCTTCGAGATCAACGAAAGCGAAATCACCATCACCACCGACCCCAACACCGACCTCTGGCAGCGCACCTACTACGGCTTCCGCAACGACAACGCCCCGGTGCTCCAGATGCGCACCGACGAGCGCTACTTCAGCTTCACCGTGAAGACCGAGTTCGCCAGCAAGCGCCGCTTCGACCAGTGCGGCGTGGCGCTCTACCTGGATAGCGATAACTGGCTCAAAGCCAGCATCGAGTACGAGAACGACCGCTACCAGCGCCTGGGCAGCGTCGTCACCAACCACGGCTACTCCGACTGGGCGACCACAGACATCGACGCGGGCATCAAGAGCATGTGGTACCGCCTCAGCCGCCGGGAATCCGACTACTGCATCGAGTGCAGCGCCGACGGCGCGGAGTTCAAGCAGATGCGCATCTGCCACCTCTGGGACGGCGCGGGGGAGATCACCTTCGGCATCTACGCCTGCTCGCCGGAGGAATCCTCGTTCGAGGCACGGTTCACCCACATGGAGCTGGGCCCGTGCCAGTGGAAGGCCCACGTGTAGGATGCTCGTCGAGGAATTCGCCGTTCGCCTGCGGGATGGACGAACGGCAATCATTCGCCCGCCTCACGCGGACGACGCGGAGCTTCTGATCGGCTACCTGCGCGCCATCAACGGCGAGACGCGCTTCATGGCGCGGGAGCCGGAGGAAGTGAAGCTCACCCCGGAGCAGGAGCTGGAGATCATCGACGACGTGCTGGACGATCCCCGGGGCGCGATGCTGCTGGCCTTCGTGGACGGCAAGCACGCGGGCAACTGCTCCTTCTCCCGCGTGAGCGGCGCGAGCCGGCGCTGCGCCCACCGCTGCACCGTGGGCGTGGGGCTGTACCAGAGGTACTGCGGCCTCGGCCTCGGCCGGGCCATGATGGAGCACGCGCTCGATCTGGCGGCAAACTGCGGCTACGAGCAGGCCGAGCTGGAGGTGGTGGCGGAGAACGCCCCCGCCATCGCGCTGTATGAAAAGCTCGGCTTCGCGACCTGCGGCCGCCGCCCCCACGAGATGAAGTATCCCGACGGCAGCTACGCCGATGCGCTTCTCATGGTCAAGCAGCTTTAAATAACGAAAGCGAGATGGATTCCGGGCATGCACGGCGGGACCGTAAACATGACCACGGGCGACGTGAAGCGAGTGATCCTCCGCTTCGCGCTGCCCGTGTTCCTCAGCCAGCTCTTCCAGCAGCTCTACAACGCGGCGGACTCGCTGATCGTGGGCAACCTGCTGGGCAAGCAGGCGCTGGCGTCGGTGAGCTCCTCGGCCTCGCTGATCCAGCTGCTCACGGCGCTGATGATCGGCGTGGCGCTGGGCGCGGGCGTGGTGATCTCCCGCTACTTTGGCGCGGGGGAGGAGAAGCTGGTCTCCGACGCCATCCACACCACCGTGGCCTTCGGCGTCGCGGCGGGCGCGATCATGACGGCCGTGGGCGTGCTGCTCTCGCCGGTGCTGCTTCGATGGATGGGCACCGCGCCGGACGTGATGGCGGGCTCGGTCAGCTACTTCCGCAACTACTTCCTGGGCTCCATGGCCGTGATGCTCTACAACGTGTTCACCGGCATCATGAACGCGCTGGGCGACAGCAGGCGGCCGCTGTACTACCTGATCTTCTCGTCGGTGCTCAACGTGATCCTGGACGTGGTGTTCATCGCGGCGTTCGGCTTCGGCGTGGGCTCGGCGGCCACGGCCACGGCCATCTCCCAGGCGGCCAGCGCCTTCCTCTGCTGGATCCATCTGCGCAAGCCGGGCACGATCTACCAGCTTCGCATCCGGGAAGTGCGCTTCCATCCGCAGCTGATGCGCGAGGTGCTGCGCATGGGCCTGCCCACCGGCATCCAGAATTCGGTCATCGCCATCGGCAACGTGACCGTGCAGAGCTACATCAACTCCTTCGGCTCGGACGCGATGGCCGGATGCGGCACCTACGCCAAGCTCCAGGCCTTCGCCTTTCTGCCCTTCCAGAGCTTCGCGCTGGCGCTGACCACCTTCGTGAGCCAAAACCTGGGCGCGAAGGAGTACGAGCGCGTCAAGCGCGGCGCGCGCTTCGGGATACTCGCCATCGTCAGCCTCTCGGAGATCATCGGCCTCGGCCTGCTGCTGGGAACGCCCACGCTGGCGAAGCTGTTCAACCGAGCCCCGGAGGTGGTGAGCGTCGCCGTGGCCCAGTCCCGGGTGGAGAACCTGTTCTTCTGCCTGCTGGGCTTCTCCCACGCGATGGCCGGCATCTTCCGCGGCGCGGGCAGGGCGACGGTGCCGATGACGGTCATGCTCTCGGATTGGTGCATATTCCGCATACTGTTCATCACCGTGGGCATGCGCTTCTCCCGCGATATCCGCATCCTCTTCTGGGCGTACCCGGTCACCTGGGCGATCAGCTCGGTGATCTTCACCATCTACTACTTCAAGTCCGACTGGCTGCACGCCTACGAGCGCGGCGCGCTCCGGCGCTGAGTGGAGGCGAATTCTATGAATGTGATGGAGGCGGTTCAGGCGCGCCACAGCGTGCGCAGTTTTCTCGACAGACCCATCGACCCCGCGACGCTCGCGGAGCTTCAGGCGCTGGTCGCGCAGTACAACGCGGAGAGCGGGCTGCGCATGCAGCTGATGGCCGACGACCCCGCGCCCTTCGGCGGACTGCTCTCGAAGATCGGCTGGCTCTCCGGCGTGCGCAGCTACCTGGCGCTGGTCGGCCCGGATGACGCGGCGCTCGATGAGAAGTGCGGCTACTGGGGCGAGAAGCTCGTGCTCGAGGCCCAGGCGCGCGGCGTGAACAGCTGCTGGGTGGGCGGAAGCTACAAGCCCGGCAAGTGTTCGGCGGAGGTGCGCCCCGGCGAGCGGCTCGCTCTGGTCGTGGCGCTGGGCTACGGCAGGAGCCAGGGCAAGCCGCACAAATCGAAGGGCTACGCTGAGGTGACGGTCAACGGCGAAGGCGCGCCGGATTGGTTCCGACGCGGCGTGGACTGCGCGCTGCTGGCGCCCACGGCCATCAACCAGCAGAAGTTCAAGTTTGAACTCATGGACGGCGATCGCGTGCGGGCCACCACGGACAGGGGCCCGTTCTCGAACGTCGACCTGGGCAT
The DNA here is from genome assembly GCA_947600345.1 of uncultured Clostridia bacterium. Lineage (GTDB taxonomy): Bacteria > Bacillota > Clostridia > Christensenellales > Aristaeellaceae > SFTH01. The sequence continues at coordinate 4,835 of CANQGC010000088.1, read as the reverse complement.
CGCCAGGCTCCACTTCGAGCTCGGCGCGGGGAAGGGGGACTGGCAGTGGAACTGAATCCGAAGATGCAATACCGTCCCGGTGCGGGCGGGGACATGCTCTCGGCGCTGGGCTACGGCTGCATGCGCTTCACCCGCAAGGGCGGCGGCATCGACATCGACAAGGCCGAGCGCGAGCTGATGGCCGCCATCGACGGCGGCGTCAACTATCTGGACACCGCCTACATCTACCCCGGCAGCGAGGCCGCCGTGGGGCAGATTCTCGAGCGGAACCACGCTCGAGATCGGGTCTACCTGGCCACGAAGCTGCCCCAGTACCTGATCAAGTCCCGCGCGGGCATCGAAAAGACCTTCCAGGAGGAGCTCTCCCGGCTGCGCACCGATCACATCGACTACTACCTGATGCACATGATCACCGATGCCGGCTCCTGGCGCAAGCTGGAGGCGCTGGGCATCCGGGAGTGGATCGCGGAGAAGAAGGCCAGCGGGCAGATTCGCCACATCGGCTTCTCCTTCCACGGCAGCACGGACATCTTCCTGGAGGTATTGAACGCTTACGACTGGGAGTTCTGCCAGATCCAGTACAACTACATGGACGAGCACAGCCAGGCGGGGCGGCGCGGCCTGGAGGCAGCGCGGGCGAAGGGCGTGCCGGTGATCATCATGGAGCCGCTGCGCGGCGGAAGATTGGTGAACCTGCTGCCGAAGGAGGCGCGGGAGCGCATCGAAGCGAACCCCCGAGGATGGTCGGCTGCGGAGTGGGCGTTCCAGTGGCTGTGGGATCAGCCGGGCATCGCGGTGACGCTGTCGGGCATGAACAGCTTGCCGATGGTGGAGGAGAACCTGCGCGCGGCGGGGCGCTCGGGCATGGGCACGCTCACGCCGGAGGATTTCGCGCTGATCGAGGGCGTGAAGGCCGACCTGAACGGCAAGATTCGCGTGGGCTGCACGGGCTGCGGCTACTGCATGCCGTGCCCCCAGGGCGTGGACATCCCGGCGAGCTTCCGCTGCCTGAACGAGATCGAGATCGAGGGCAAGTTTGGCGCGATGAAGGAGTACTGGCAGGTGACGGCCGTGCGCAAGAACCCAGGCACCGCCTCCCGCTGCGTGGGCTGCGGCAAGTGCGAGCGCCACTGCCCCCAGTCCCTGCCCATCCGCGAGAAACTGAAGGAGGTCTCCAAGGAGCTCGAAACCCCCATCTTCCGCCTCGCCAGCGGAGTGCTCCGCCTGTGGAAGCCGTGGTAGCCGGCGGGCCGGCGGCCATATGCTGCCGCACTGGAGCGACGGACTTCCAGCGGCATAAGGCCGACCGCTGGAAGTCCTGCGTTGCGTTTCTGTAGTTTCGTTTGTTCAAAGCACGGCTTCCGCCCCCATAGATCCGAGGGGCGGAAGCCTACCGTTTGGTTCTGAAGTGGAATGCACTCTAAGAACGGATGGACGAAATCCTGCCTGTAGATCATGGGCAGGATTTCTGCGTTTGGGGATGGGATTGAGGTTGGATGCTAGATGCACTTGCGGACGAGGGCTTCGTCGTTGATGGCTTCGTCGAGCAGGCGGCTCAGGAACGCGGTGTAGCCCTTGCCGTAGGCCTTCGCCTTGGAGAGCGTCTTCGGGGACAGGCGCAGCGATACGGTCTGTTTGTTTCGCGCTTCGCGGTTCATCCGCTTGAACTGCGCGAGCATCTCCGGCGTCATCTCGGGGCTGTCCGCGTCAAAGGCAGGCTGGCGCTGCTCCGCCGCCTCCAGCTCGCGCTCCTCCTCGGCGGTGAGCGCCGGGTCCAGCTCATTCAACTTCATCTGCACCATGCTCATACCTCGCTTTCTCGGGAACCGTCGCCAGCCTCGCCGAAATCATGCGCACCGCGTTTCCCTGACGAAAGGCGCAGACGACGAATAGTACTCTGCCGACCTTGCCCAAAGATCATAGTTTCCTTTAGCGCCATTCTAGCATTCTGTATTCCAAATTGCAATACGCGATGCAATATTTTGCGCGAAGCCAACCTTTCGCCCGGATTTCGGGTCTAACAGGTGTACCGGTGCGAGGGAGGTGAAGCGATGCGGAGGGAGGAGTTTGCTGAGCGGGTGCGCGGCTGCGAGCGCAGGCTGTACCGCGTGGCGCGGACGCTGCTCAACTGCGATGCGGACTGCGAGGACGCGGTGCAGGAGGCGCTGCTTCGGGCCTGGGCGCGGCTGGATGGGCTGCGGGAGGAGCGGTTCTTTGAAACCTGGCTGATTCGCATACTGATCAACGAATGCCGCAGGCTGGCGCGCAGGCGGCCGAACGCGCTGGAGCTCTCGGAGGAGATTCGCGCCGAGGAGCCGTCCGGCGAGCTGATGGACGCACTGCAGGCGCTGCCGCCGAAGCATCGCATCGTCCTGGAACTGCACTACGTCGAGGGCTACAGCGTGCGTGAAACTGCCGAACTGCTGCGCCTGCCGGAGGGCACGGTGAAGTGGCGGCTGAATCAGGGGCGCGCGCTGCTCAAGCGACAACTGGGAGAGGAGGCCCGCACGTGAGCATCATCAGAGATCCGTTTCCGCCGACGCCCGCGGGGTTTCATCTCCGCGTGGAACAGACGCTCGAACGATTGGAGGAAAGAGAAGTGAAGAAGAGAGGCAAGTTTGCCGCGGCGATCGCCGCCGCGCTGATCGCGGCACTACTGACCGCCACCGCCGTGGCGGCGACCCAATACCTGCGCGGCATCGCGCATCCCGACGGCAGCTTTGAGCCGGAGGAGGGGATGCTGGAAATCGCGGCCACGCCCGAACCCGCGCCCGGCGGTGATCCCTTCGCGGGCATCCCCGAGGGCGCAAGCTGGACGTTCGTCTCGGAGAGCGGTAGCAGGGGGATGCGCACCCCCTGGGCGCTGGAGGGCATCGGCGCGCTGAACGCGCTGCTGGAGGGGAGCGCGCTCCCCGCGCCCCGGCTGGCCGAGGGCGACGCCGCCGAGGGAATCAGCGCGTTCACGGAGCCGGAGGGTTCGCCCCGCGAAATTCTGCGGCTGGACGGCGGCACGCTGTACAAGTACGGTACGCCCCGGCCCACGGCGGAGAATGTGGAAGAAATCTCGCTGTGCGTCCGCGACGCGGAGGGGCGCGGCGTGCAATATGCGGCGCGGAGGGTTGAAGCTTCGGATCAGGCGGACGGCTACTTCGTGACCGGCGGCTTTGAGGCGCTCGCGCTCCCCGGCTGGGAATCGGCGCTGCACATCGTGAACGACGACGGCAGCCACAGCCTCAACCTGCGCCAGAGCTTCGGCGATTTCGCCCTGGAGGTGGAGCTGAGCGCGCCCGGGGAGGTGCCGCTGAAGCGCCTGCTGGCGCTGGCGCCCGAGGCAGCGCCGGAGAGGCTCGAGGCCGCCAGCTCCTGAGTCACAGTTGGTACCGAAAGATTTTCGAATTGATGCAAGGGTGATTATTCACGAATTGCCGCGATTGCGGCCGGATTCTGCATGATGTGGCCCGAAAAGCGAACGATGATGCATATATAGCTATCATCGTTCGTTATTTTTGCGATAAAGTTTTTCCCTTAACGAAAGAATGCTTGCGGATTTCGGGAAAAGGTTTAGAATCATGAACATCCTATGGAAAGAAAGGAAGGTAAACCCATGAAGAAATTCTCTTCCCGCCTGCTGGCGCTGCTGCTGGCCGTAATGATGATCGCCTGCGCGACCGCGGGCTATGCGGAGGCCGCCGCCGAGGCGCCCGCCGAGGACGCCGCCGTATCCTACACTTACGACGAATACCCGCTGGAGCGCAACGGCATCGCGCTGCACCTGGACCGCATCGCCGTCGAGGGCGACGAAGCCGCGAAGAGCATCCTGCTGGTGCACGGCCTGACCTACTCCTCCCACGAGTTCGACATGGACTACGAGGACTACAGCCTGGTTCGCTTCCTGGCCCGCCAGGGCTACGCCGTGTGGCGCGTGGACGTGGCCGGCTACGGCCAGTCCGGTGCCGTGGAGGACGGCTTCATGCCCGACTCCGACTACGCCGCCGAGGACATCAATGCGGCGGTGGAGCTGATCTGCTCGGAGACCGGCCTGGACAAGATCGACGTGCTGGGCTGGAGCTGGGGCACGGTGACCTCGAGCCGCTTCGTGGCGAATCATCCGGAGCACGTGAACAAGCTGGTGCTCTACGCCCCGATCCTGGGTGGCCTGGGCGCGGCGGATGTCACCGACGCGTTCCATCACAACGACTGGGCGCACGCCGCCGACGACTTCCAGAAGCTGGAGGACGGCAGCTTTGACCTGAGCGTGGCGGAGCACGTGATTATCGAGATGTACTGCTCCAGCTGCTGGCACTACGACGGCGAGTACAGCCCGAACGGCGGCCGCCGCGACCTGTGCGTGGACGCCTCCGAGCGGCTGATCGACCTGAGCGCCATTCCGATGCCGACGCTGGTGATCTGCGGCGACAAGGATCCCTACATGAACTACGACATGGTGAACTCCTGCCTGGACAGCCTGCCCGAGGGCTCGGTGCTGGAGATCATCCCCGGCGCCTCTCACGTGGCGATGATCGAGAAGCCCTTCTACCACGACTTCCAGACCCGCCTCATGAACTACCTGAACTCCTAGGCCGGCGGGGCCGGCGGCCATCTGCTGCCGCGCATGGGCGACGGACTTTGGGCCCGTAGATTATGGGCCCAGAGTCCTGCGGTGCGTTTCTGATGGAGGCTTAGTACGAAGCGACGAAATCCAGCGCCATAGATCCGAGCGCTGGATTTCTGCGTTTTGGCGACAGGACGTGGCGGGACAGCGCGGCAGCAGAAGGGAGAATCCAAGGAACCTCAGGTTCCTTGGCAGGTCTGGGCAGCGCCCAGCGTAGCCCCAG
>CANQGC010000087.1 GCA_947600345.1 uncultured Clostridia bacterium | reverse complement strand
GGGGAGCAGGAGCGCGTGAGGCGTTGCGGGCATGGGAAAGGGCCGGTCCGGTGGGGGATCGGCCCTTTGGAATGTTGTTGACGAAGTGAGGGGGACGGCAGGCTTCGCCTGCGAGTTAGTGGCGGCTGCCTTGATTCGGGAAGCTCCGCTTCCCGAATCAACTCCGCGCCGCGGCGGCCCGCGGTATGGAGGCGATGGGGGCGGTGGTGCGCATTGCCTTGCTTTTGATTGATACCGCGGGCCGCTGGAGTTACGGGGTGACGCTGGGCTCCGCCCAGACCCGCCCGGGCGCTGCCCGGGACCTGCTCAAGGGACTCTGTCCCTTGAGAATTCCTGCCAAGGAACCTGAGGTTCCTTGGATTCTCCCTTTTGCTGTCGCGTGTTTACTGGACCCTCTTCACCGGGATCAGCGGGCAGCTTCGGTAGGCGAGGTCGTTGCGCTCCTCGAAGCCCTGTCTCGCCCAGAATTCCTTGCCGCGCTCGTTATTCGCAAACACCAGCAGGCCCGCCTTACAGATGCCCATCTCCCGGAGCCGCCTCAGCGCCTCCTCCGCCAGCGCGGAGCCGATGCCCCGCCTGCGGAAGTCCGGGTGCACCCCGGCATGGTATACATAGCCGCGCCGCCCGTCGCAGCCCACCAAAATCACGCCCGCGATCCGGCCCTCCTCCTCGGCCACCAGGCAGGTGTCCGGGTTGCGCGCCAGCAGGCGCAGTATGCCAGCTTCGGCGTCGTCGGTGTCGTTGAGCTCCATCTCCGGGCAGGCGCGCCACAGGGCGTAGACCTGCGGGTAGTCCTCCGGTTGCATTTCGCGTATCTTCATTCTTACAGCACCTTGTCCAAAAAGATTCTGGCGCGCTCGGACTTCGGCGTGGAGAAGAACACCTCCGGCGGCGCGTCCTCGATCAGGATTCCCTGGTCCAGGAAGCAGATGCGGTCGGAGACCTCCCGGGCGAAGCCCATCTCGTGCGTCACAAGCACCATCGTGATGCCGGTGGTGGCGAGCTTCTTGATGACGTCTAGCACCTCCTTCACCATCTCCGGGTCGAGGGCGGAGGTCGGCTCGTCGAAGAGCACCGCCTCGGGCTCCATGCACAGTGCGCGGGCGATGGCCACGCGCTGCTTCTGGCCGCCGGAGAGCGTACCGGGGTAGACGTCGATCTTCTCCAGCATGCCCACGCTGTCCAGCAGCTGTTTGGCCCGCTCGATGGCCTGGTCCTTGGGGATCTTCTTGACGGTCGTCGGCGCGTAGATCATGTTGTCCAGCACGGTCATGTGGGGGAAGAGGTTGAAGTGCTGGAACACCATGCCGACCTTCTCGCGCACCTCGTTGGTGCTCTGGAAGTTCTTGCCGGTGATGTCCTTAAGCATCGCGGCGTATTCGCTGCCCTCGTGCTTCTTGAGCAGATCATTCTTCTTGATGTCGGCGATGAGCTCCTCGTCGCTCTTGCCGCCCGCCGCCTTGAGCTTCTTATAGGTGTTGGAGGCGCGGATCACGTCGAAGTGGAGGTAGGGGTCGGGCGGCGTGATGAGCTTGCCGTCCAGCCAGATTTCGCCGTAGGTGGGCTGCTCGAGCAGGTTGATGGAGCGCAGGAGCGTGGACTTGCCGCTGCCGGAGGGGCCGATGACGCTGACCACCTGGCCGTCCTCCACGTTCAGGCTCAGGCCGCGCAGCACCTGCAGGGAGCCGAAGCTCTTGTACAGATTCTTAACCTCGATCACTCTTGTTCACCCTCCTCTCCAGCACCTTGCCCAGGTAGGACAGGCACATAACCAGCACGTAGTAGAACAGCGAGATCACGAAGAACGGCTCGAAGGCGCGGTAGGTGGCGCCCTGGATCAGCTGGCCCACGCGCAGTATGTCCACCAGGCCGATGGACGCGATCAGCGTCGTGTTCTTGAGCAGGCCGATGAATTCGTTGATGAGGCTGGGCAGCACGCTCTTGATGGCCTGGGGGAGGATGATGTCCTTCATCATCGCGGGGTAGTGCACGCCCAGTGCCATTGCGGCCTCGTACTGGCCGCGGTCGATGGCCAGTATGCCGCCGCGCATGCTCTCGGAGATGTAGGCCGCGGAGTTCATCGCGAACACGATGGTGCCCGCGGCGAAGGCGGTGAAGCGCAGGCCGGTGACCAGCGGGATGCCGAAGTACATCATGAACACCTGCACCAGGATCGGCACGCCGCGGAATATGGACGTGTAGAACGTGGCGAAGGCCTGGAGCGGCTTGATGTTGGAGATCTTGCACAGCGACAGTGGGATTGACAGAAGCAGTGCGAAGAACAGCGAGCAGAAGGTCACCTCCAGCGTGACCAGCAGCCCGTTTCCGAACATGGGCAGGTAGCCCACGATTACGCTAAAATCGAGTTTCACGGATCTTCCTCCGTTTCAATATGGGTTGTACAGATACTCAAGCGCCTCCCGCCGTTGGGCGGCGGGAGGCACGAGGTTGCAAATGGTCAAATGCTTCCGTGGAAATGAATTAGTAGAGCCACTTGTTGATCAGCTCGTCCATCTCGCCGGAGTCGATCATCGCCTGCAGGGCCTCGTCGAAGATGGGACGCAGCTCGCTGCCCTTCGGGAAGGCGATGTTGTAGATGTCGGAGATTCCCTCGTACTCCAGCACGAAGTACTTGAGCATCGGCTGGCCGTCTTCGGTCACGACCTCGTTGGAGAGCTTCTTGGCGCCGTTGATGCTGGTGATGCCGGCCTGGACGCCGTCGCTGCCCTGGGCGACCGCGAGGCCCACCGCGCTCTGGCCCTGGTAGGTGACCAGCGTGCCCGCGAGCTCGCCGGTGATCAGGCTCTCCTGATTGGCGCCCTGGGAGCAGCAGATGGTCTTGCCGCGCAGGCCGTCGAAGTCGGAGATGTCGGAGTCCACCGGGACCACCACGCCGAAGTCGGTCTCCGCGTAGGCGATGGAGAAGTCCACGACCTTGGCGCGCTCCTCATTGATGCTCAGACCGGAGATGACGAAGTCCGCGTTGCCGGTCTGCAGCGCGCCGATCAGCGAGGAGAAGGACATGGGGGAGATGGTGAAGTCGAAACCCAGGGTCTCGGACAGGGACTTGATGATGTCGATGTCCAGGCCCTCGTAGCCGGTGGGATCGGTGTCGGAGACGGTCTCAAAGTACATGAAGTCCGGGCTCATGGCGATGGTCAGGGTCTTGCCGGCCAGGGGCTTCTCCTCCTCGGCGAAGGCGCAGGAGCAGGCGCAAACCAGCGCCAGGGTCAGGATCAGTGCGATCAGCTTCTTCATTGTGAAATACCTCCGTAATATTCGTGATATGCAGAATTATCTGCGGAATATGCGAATAATTATACCATCTCATCCCGCGCGCGTCAATGGGTTTTGTCAAATTTACAAAGTTTTATCGCGCTCCTTCCGACGAGGATTCCGGGCGAAATTGACAGGCGGCGAAGATTCGGTTAGAATATCTGAAGAAATCATTCGAAAGCGGGGGAGGGCGGGATGGTATTTGCCTCGCCGGTCTTTCTGTTCATATTCATGCCGGTGACGCTGGCGCTGTACTGGGCGGCGCCGGTGCGCTGGCGCAACGCGCTGCTGCTGGCGGCCAGCCTGCTGTTCTACGCCTGGGGCGAGCCGGTGTACGTGCTGCTGATGCTCTTCTCCATCGGCGCGAACTACCTGCTGGCGCTGGCGATCGACCGGCGGCGGAGCCGGGGGCTGCTGGTCGCGGCGGTGGCGCTGAACCTGGGCATGCTGGGCGCGTTCAAGTATTCGAACCTGGCGGTATCCTCGCTCAACGCGGCGCTGGGCCTTCAGCTGCCGGAGCCCGGGCTGGCGCTACCGGTGGGCATCTCCTTCTATACCTTTCAGATCCTCTCCTACGTGATCGACGTCTGGCGGGGGAGCGTGCCGGTGCAGCGCAGCCTGGTGAAGTTCGGCGCGTACGTGACGATGTTCCCCCAGCTCATCGCCGGCCCCATCGTGCGCTACGCGGACGTGGCGGCCCAGCTGGACCACCGGGAGCTTCGCCCGGAGAACATGGCCGCGGGTGCGCGGCGCTTCTGCGTGGGGCTCGCCAAGAAGGCGGTGATCGCCAACCTGGCGGCGGAGCTGGCGGATACGGCCTTCGGCATGAGCGCAACCTCGCTGCACTGGTCGGGCGCCTGGCTGGGCGCGGCGGCCTACGCGATCCAGATCTACTTCGACTTCTCCGGCTACTCGGACATGGCCATCGGCCTGGGCGCGATGCTGGGCTTCCGTTTCAATGAGAACTTCGATTATCCGTACATATCGCGCTCGGTGCGGGAGTTCTGGCGCAGGTGGCACATCTCGCTTTCGAGCTGGTTCCGCGACTACCTCTACATTCCGCTGGGCGGCAGCCGGAGGGGCACGCTGCGCACTTACCGCAACCTGCTGATCGTGTTCGCGCTGTGCGGGCTCTGGCACGGCGCGAGCTGGAACTTCGCGGTCTGGGGGCTGTACCACGGGCTCTTCCTGGTGCTGGAGCGCCAGCGGGGCGTGCGCAAGATGCTCGACCGCCTGCCCGCGCCGCTGGGCTGGGCCTACGCGATGGCGGCGGTGGCGGTGGGCTGGGTGTTCTTCCGAGCGGATACGCTGGGCGCGGCGGTCGCCTACCTGGGCGCGATGTTCGGCGGAAGCGGCGCGACCACGGCGCTGGACCTGGTGACGCGGCGGGCGCTCCCGGCGCTGGTGCTGGGCGCGCTGGGCTCGCTGCCCATACTGCCCTGGCTGAAGCGAACCCGGCTGGCGAATTCGGTTCCGGGCGAGGCGACGTCCTCGCTGGCCTGCCTGGCGCTGCTGCTGATCAGCATGGCGATGCTGGCGGGCGGCACCTACAATCCCTTCATCTACTTCCGATTCTAGGGGGGCTGCGCGATGCGGAGATGGATTTCGATTTTCACGCTCGCGGCGTTCCTGCTGCTCGCGGCGCTGCCCCTCTACGGCCTGCTGCTGCCGGGGGGCAGGCGGGCGACGGAGGAGAACCGCGAGCTGGCACAGATGCCGGACTCGGTCACCGTGGCCGGGTTTCCCGCGGCGTTCGAGGCTTACTTCGACGATCACTTCGCCTACCGGAGCGAACTGGTGAAGCTCTACAACCGGCTGCAGTACCTGACCCGGGACAGCAAGTCCGACAGCGTGGCCTACGGAAAGGACGGCTGGCTGTTCTATATGCTGGACAACTCCCGCAGGGACATCCTGCGCGAGCTCCGCTACACGCCGGAGCAGCTGGACGTGATCTGCGCGGCCCAGCAGGGGATCGCGGACGCGCTCGCCGGGATAGGCGCCCGCTACTGCCTGCTGCTCTGCCCGGACAAGCACACGATCTATCCGGAGTGCCTGCCGGACGAGCTGCCGGTGGGCGAGGGGGATTCCTGCCTGGATTCGATGATCCGCGCCCTTCGCGCGAATACGGACGTCCCCGTCGTCTATCCCAAGGAGGCGATGCTCGCCGCCAAGGGCGAGCGGGACCTGTACCTCAGGACCGACACCCACTGGAACGGCTACGGCGCGTTCGTCGCCTACCGGGAGCTGGCGCGATACCTGGAGGCCGAGCTTCCCGGCTTTCGCGCGCTGGCGGAGGAGGACTGTGCATTCGAGACCGGCGAGGTTCGCAACGGCGGCGACCTGGCCGGATACGTGGGCCGGGCGAGCGAGCTGCGGGAGGCGCGCGTCAGCGTTCGGCCGAAGCGCAGCGAAGTGGTAGAGCTGGAGGAGCTGCCCTTCCGGGAGCCCTCCGCCGATCCGAACCGGCCCTCGCAGGTGTTCGTCAATCCGGCGAATCCGGACGGCCCGAGCTGCGTGCTGTTCCGGGATTCCTTCGCCAACGCCATGCTGCCGCTGCTGAAGGAGGGCTTCTCCCGCATCGCCGTCGTCTGGTCGACCGAGGTGGTCGAGGATGTGGTGCGCGCCGAGAAGCCGGACCTGGTGATCATGGAGTACGTGGAGCGCCTCTCCAGCGGCGCGCGAAACGGAATGGCGCGCGGTCAATAGATTTGGCGGCGAGTTTACAAAGTTTTTTCGAAGGGGAGAGAGGGGGCGAAAGAAGCCGAAAAAGTGTCGCAAAATTCGAACATATACGACATGGCGAGAACTGCTGTTTCAGCGCGCTTTTCGCGCCGGGTTGACGGCTTATGACGGCTCATTCATCGCATGAATAGGGCAACAAAAACCGCGATGCCCATGCTGCCGCACGTTCTGACTGACGCGCGCTGACGGCGCTTTGACGGCGCAACGCATCGGGAAGGCCGGGGAAGCGAAGGGATAATGAATCAGATGCGATTCTTTGCACATTCGGATAAATGCTGAAAAAACGGCCGATGGAATTATAAAATAGTGGGAGAATCAGAAAAAAAGCTACCGAAACTCTTGACGGGAAAATGAAACTTGCGTTATAATAATAACAGTAGATTTATTGCGGTTCGGCCTGTATGGCGATATTTCGCAGATGTTCGAATTTTCCGATATCGAATCGCGAGGGATTTGTGCGGTTATACGGCGGCTTCGGCCCCTGGGATAACAATTTTATAAGGAGGAATTTCATCATGAAGAGAATCCTGGTCATTCTGCTGGCGCTGATCCTGGCGCTGGGCACCTGCGCGGCCTTCGCTGAGGGCGAGACCTACGACATCCGCGCGCTGATTTGGAAGTACGACGACACCTACGGCTCCTCCGTGCGCAAGGCCATGGACGCCGCCGCCGAGGACATCGGCAAGGAACTGGGCATCACCATCAACCTGACCATGTATGATGCCGCCGACGATATGGCGAAGCAGGTCGAGCAGGCCACGCAGCTGGTCGGCGAGAAGCCGGACTTCATCATCATCAACCTGGCGGAGGTCGCCTCCGGCCAGACCCTGGTGGACATGTTCACCGAGGCCGGCATCCCCTTCCTGTTCTACAACAAGGAGCCCTCGACCGAGACCGTGCAGTCCGTCGTGGTTGATCCCGGCTCCATCTTCATCGGCACCACCCCGCGCGAGGCCGGCGACATGCAGGGCGAGATCCTGGCCGACCTGTGGGCGGCGGATCCGTCCATCGACCTCAACGGCGACGGCAAGCTCCAGTTCATCGAGTTCGAGGGCGAGCCGAACAACCCCGAGGCCATTGCCCGCACCCAGTACTCCGAGGAGACCGCCAAGGAGCTGGGCGTGCCGCTCGAGCCCGCGATCGACGAGTACGTGATCGTGGCCAACTGGGACACCGCTCAGGCCACTGAGAAGATGACCGCCACCTTCGCCGCCAACAAGGACATCGAAGTCGTGTTCTGCAACAACGACGACATGGCCAACGGCGTCGTCGCGGCGCTGCGCGACCAGGGCTACAACACCGGCATCGAGGGCGATCCCAAGCTCGTGATCATCGGCGTGGACGCCACCGACTGGGCGATGACCGCCGTGCAGAACGGCGAGATCTACGGCTCCGTCAAGCAGGACGGCGACGCGATGGGCTATGCCAACGTTCGCATCGCTGTGAACTACCTGCAGACCGGCACCTGGCTCGACGGCCTGGACTACAAGCTGGCCGACGACGGCTACTCCGTCCGTATCCCCTACGCGAAGGTCACCGCCGAATAATTCCGCGCAAGCACGAATTGGACGCGCGATCTGTACCGAGCGTGAAGGGAGGCGCTGGGAAGCGGGGCTTTCCGGCGCCTCTCCTTTAACGTAGATCATTTGTAGATCATTTGAAACGAAAAGTGCGGTGATATGTAATGCAGCAAAGCAATTACCTGCTGGAGATGGAGGGCATCGTCAAGCAGTTCCCCGGCGTGCTGGCGCTGGACCACGCGCAGCTCAAGCTGCGCCCCGGCACCGTACACGCGCTGATGGGGGAGAACGGCGCGGGCAAGTCCACGCTGATGAAGTGCCTCTTCGGCATCTATAAGAAGGACGAGGGCACGATCAAGGTCAACGGCCAGGAGGCAAACTTCGCCAACCCCCGCAATGCCCTCGACAACGGCGTGGCTATGGTGCACCAGGAGCTCAACCAGGTGCTGCGCCGCAACGTGATGGAGAACGTATGGCTGGGCCGCCTGCCCATCAGGGGCGGACTGGTGGACGCCAAGAAGATGTACGCCGACACCAAGGCCGTGTTCCAGGATCTGGAGATCGACGTGGACCCCAAGGCCATCATCGGCGACCTGTCCGTCTCCCAGCGCCAGATGATCGAGATCGCCAAGGCGGTCTCCTACAACGCCAAGATCCTGGTGCTGGACGAGCCGACCTCGTCGCTGACGGAGAACGAGGTCGAGCACCTGTTCCGCATCATCAACAAGCTCACGGCCCAGGGCGTGGGCATCATCTACATCTCCCACAAGATGGACGAGATTCTGCGCATCTCCGACGACGTGACGATCATGCGCGACGGCCAGTGGGTCGCCACGCGGCCCGCCAAGGAGCTCACTACCGACGAGATCATCCGCCTGATGGTCAACCGCTCCTTCGAGAACCGCTTCCCGCCGAAGATCAACACCCCTGGAGACGTGCTGATGTCCGTCAAGAACCTGACCGGCCGCTACGAGCCCACCTGCCACAACGTCACCTTCGACCTGCACGCGGGCGAGGTGCTGGGCATCGCGGGCCTGGTCGGATCGCGCCGCACGGAGCTTTTGAACACGCTCTTCGGCTACTACACCAAGGAGGAGGGCGAAATCACGCTCCACGGCAAGCCGGTGGAGAACGCCTCGGCCTTCGAGGCCCAGCGCAACGGCTTCGCGCTGTTGACCGAGGAGCGCCGCGCCACGGGCATCTTCCCGCTGATGAGCATCAACTTCAACTCTACCATCGCGAACGTGCGCGCCTACGGAAAGCTGCTGCTCTCCAACGGCAAGATGGCGAAGGATACCAAGTGGGTCATCGACTCCATGCGCGTCAAGACCCCGAGCCCCCGCACCCAGATCAAGTCGCTCTCCGGCGGCAACCAGCAGAAGGTCATCATCGGCCGCTGGCTGCTGACGAACCCGGACGTGCTGCTGCTGGACGAGCCCACCCGAGGCATCGACGTCGGCGCGAAGTATGAGATCTACCAGCTCATACTGCAGCTCGCCAGCGAGGGCAAGGGCGTCATCATGGTGTCCTCCGAGATGCCGGAGCTGCTGGGCATCTGCGACCGCATACTGGTCATGTCCAACGGCCAGCAGGCGGGCATCGTGGAGCGCGGCAAGGACTTCGGCGACATCCCCGGCGAGCAGGAGACCATACTGGCCCTGGCCGCGAAGTACGTATAAGCGATCGGAACGCTTGAATCCTGAGAATTGCTCGGAAAGAGGGAATTGGAAATGAAAAGCAAGAAAATTCTGGCGACCCTGCTCGCGCTCGTTCTGATCGTGGCCGGCATCGCGGTAGCGGGCGTGGGAATCTACGGACGCTCCTACTACACGGACGCCACGGAGCTGATCGGCTGCAAGGCGCCCGATACCATCAACTACATCCTCGACCCCTCGACCATCGAGGAGGTCAGCGACGAGCTCACCGCCGACCAGTTTGCGGACATCCTCAAGCACCTGGGCGCGGATGACGCCGCGGCCGGCGAGGCCATCGCCGCCCACAGCGAGTATCTGACCGCGCTCGAGGCCGAGGCCGCCGCCGCGCAGGCCGCCAAGGAGGCGGGGGAAGCCGCTGCTGCGGCCGAAGAGGCTGGGGAAGCGGTCGAAGCGCCCGCCGAGGAGGCCGCTCCCGCGGAGGAAGCTCCCGCCGAGCCGCCGTCGGATGAGACGATGATCGCCCTGGCGCAGGAGACCGTGGGCAACCTGCCCAACGTGTCGCTGTTCAACAACGCGATCATGTACATGTTCCTGGGCATCGTCATCTTCATACTGGGCGCGGCGATCCTGTTCATCCAGCTGATGGACGACTCCCGCAAGGGCAAGGCCCGCTCCGGCAAGGCCAATCCCCAGCTGGTGAAGGTGGGCGAGTTCTTCCTGAACTACGCGCTGTACATCATACTGGGCCTGATCCTGGTGGTCGTCTGCATCGTGCGGCCGAACTTCCTGGATGTGTCGAACCTCTTGAACATCATCAAGCAGGCGTCCACGAAGGGCATCCTGGCGCTGGGCTGCGCGGGCCTGATCG
>CANQGC010000086.1 GCA_947600345.1 uncultured Clostridia bacterium | reverse complement strand
TACACCATCCGCGGCCTTTTGTAAACCGTCCGCCAGCAATTCCACCGCCGGAAGCTCCGTCGCCGCGTGCCCCGCCTCCAGGCAGGCGAGTCCCGCCAGATAGGCGTCCCACGCCCGGTGGTGGCTGATCTCCCCGGTCAGGTAGACGTCCGCGCCGGCCTCCCGCGCCTGGGCGGCGTAGTCGCCCCCCGCGCCGCCGAGAACCGCTACGCGGCGAATCAGCTGCTCCGGCTGGCCGTAGCAGCGCACCGGCGCACCCAGCGCCGCGCTCGCCATTTCGCGAAACTCGCCCAGCGTGCGCTGCGCGGGCTTCCCCACGCGCATGCCGCAGTCCAGCGAGTCGCACTCCTTCAGGCCCAGCTTCGCCGCCAGCACGTCGTTCACGCCGGGCGTCGCCGCATCAAAGTTCGTGTGCGCGGCGATCAGCGCGATGCCCGCGCGCACCAATTCGCACAGCGTCCTCCCCTCGGGATCGTCCTCGCGCAGGTTCCTGCGGGCGCGGAACAGGATCGGATGGTGCGTGACGATCAGGTTCGCGCCGAGCTCCTTCGCCTCCTCGATCACCATCGGATTCAACTCCAGCGCGCAGAGGATCGCCGACACCTCCGCAGCCTCGCTGCCCGCGAGTATGCCCGGATTGTCCCACTCCTCCGCCAGATCAAAGGGCGCGAAGCCGTCGATCATGCGGTAGACGTCCCCGACCGTTCCAGCCATTGCCGAACCTCCTCCCAAATCGCGATGCGCCGCGAAAGCTCCGCCGCCGCGGCCTCGTCCTTCCCCGCCCGCGCTCCGACCAGCGCCTTGCCGTCCACGCGCAGCCGAAACGCGGCGTAGTCCCCGAGCAGCGGGTGCCGCTTCGCCAGCAGCAAGGGTCCAACCTCGACCTCCCGCGCGCTCAGCGCTTGCTCCCCCAGCGCGGCGGCGAGGATCAGGTAGATCCTCCTGCCGTCCCGGGCGAGCTCCTCGTCCTCGATCCTCCACCCCGCCGCATTGAGCCGCGCGCGGAGCTCCGGCGCGGCCACGTTGGGCTGGACGATCAGCCGCGCGCCGTCCAGCCTGCCTTGAGCGTTCTCCACGATCTCCGCGATGGTCTCTCCGCCCATGCCTGCGATGACCGCCGCGTCCACCGGGGAATCCAGCGCCAGCGCGCCGTCGCCCACGCGAAAGTCGCAGCGCGCCTCCACGCCCACCAGCGCGACGAGCTTGCGGGCTTTGGCCAGGGAATCCGCGGAGATGTCCGTGAGCACCGCCCGCTTGCAGCGGTGATTCTGCAGCAAAAACGCACCGAGCCTGCCGTGGTCGCTACCGATGTCGGCGCAGCAGTCGCAGCTGCCCAGCATTTCGGCGATCGCAGACAGGCGCGGGTCCAGGGAGATGTGCTTGGCGTAATCCATCAGTCGATGGAGTCCTTGAGCCTGCGGGAGCGGCTCGGGTGGCGCAGCTTGCGCAGCGCCTTGGCCTCGATCTGGCGGATGCGCTCTCGGGTGACCTTGAACTCCTTGCCGACCTCCTCGAGCGTCCGGGCCCTTCCGTCCTCCAGGCCGAAGCGGAGCTTCAGCACCATCTCCTCGCGGGGCGTGAGCGTGGACAGCACGCTCATCAGCTGCTCCTTGAGCAGCGTGAACGCCGCGGCCTCGGCGGGCGCGGGGGCGTCGTCGTCGGGGATGAAGTCGCCCAGGTGGCTGTCCTCCTCCTCGCCGATGGGCGTCTCCAGCGACACCGGCTCCTGGGCGATCTTGATGATCTCGCGCACCTTGTCCTCGGGGATGCCCATCTCCTCGGCGATCTCCTCCGGCAGCGGCTCGCGGCCGTACTCCTGCAGCAGCTGGCGCGAGACGCGAATCAGTTTGTTGATGGTCTCCACCATGTGCACCGGGATGCGGATGGTCCGGGCCTGGTCCGCGATGGCGCGGGTGATGGCCTGGCGAATCCACCAGGTGGCGTAGGTAGAGAACTTGTAGCCCTTGCGGTAGTCGAACTTCTCCACCGCCTTGATCAGCCCCAGGTTGCCCTCCTGAATCAGATCCAGGAACAGCATGCCGCGGCCCACGTACCGCTTGGCGATGGAGACCACCAGGCGCAGGTTGGCCTCGCACAGGCGCTTCTTGGCCTCCTCGTCGCCCTCCTCCATGCGCTGGGCGAGCTCGATCTCCTCCTCGGCGCTCAGCAGCGGCACCTTGCCGATCTCCTTCAGGTACATGCGCACCGGGTCGTCGATGGAGATGCCCTCGGGCACGGAGAGGTCCAGATCCTCCGGCTCGGGCTCCAGGTTCAGATCGGCATCCGGGATGGCGTCGTCCTTGACCACGTCGATGTTCAGGCCGCTGAGCGTATCGAGCACCTTGTCGAACTGCTCGCTGTCCATCTCCACATCGCCGAGGATCTTCACGATCTCGTTGTAGGTGAGCACACCCTTGGCCTTGCCGGCCTCGATCAGCTCGTTGATGCGGGCCTTCATCGCTTCCATGCCCGCGGCGTTATTGTTCATAGATGGGACACTCCTTTCGGCCGGTCAGTCCTCTTCAATCTCCTGCGTAATGCGCTGCATCTGGCGATACAGCTCGGCCTTGCGGTTGGGGTCCGCAGACTTGATTTCCTCTTCTATGGCGGCCATGCGCGACCGCAGCCGGGACTTCCGCAGCGCCGCCAGGCTCGTCTGCGCGAGCATCAGGCAGTCGTCTCGGGATTCCGGCAGCGGCGAATAGCTGAGCAGCTGGGCGGTCTCGCCGCGCTCGGCGTCGTCCTCAATCTGATCCATCAGCGCGGCCGCGCTCTTCCCCGCCAGCAGCCAGGCGGCGAGCCTCTGGCTGGTCTCCCGGGAAAAATCCTCCGCCGCGACCATCTCCCGGGGGATGGCTCCCCGGGCTAGCAGCGTCAGGATCGCCCGCTCTTCGAGCGGCGCGTCCTCCCGCGCGTCGCGCGCCGGACGCCTGCGCAGCTCCCGCTTGCGCTCTGGCTCGGCGGCGGTCACGCCGATCTGCCGAAGCAGCACCTCGCGCTCGTAGCCCGTCTGCGCGGCGAGCGCGCGCAGATAGTTTTCCATTCGAATGGGATCACGAACGTTGCGCAGAATCTCGCAGCAGCGCAGCGCATACTGGGTCATGCCCTCCTGGGTGTTCAGCTCCAGGCCGTCCCTCGCGCGCAGCATGCGGTACTCCGCCGCGTCGTAGCGGGGCAGCTTCTCGAAGCCCTCCAGTCCGTTGGCGCGTATGAAGTCGTCCGGGTCCTGCCCGGCGGGATAGTCGATCACCCTGGCGGTCAGCCCGTCCACCTTGTCGAAGATGTCCAGCGCCCGCAGC
Organism: uncultured Clostridia bacterium; assembly: GCA_947600345.1. Taxonomy (GTDB): domain Bacteria; phylum Bacillota; class Clostridia; order Christensenellales; family Aristaeellaceae; genus SFTH01. Next base: position 6,863 of record CANQGC010000086.1, on the reverse strand, counting down.
GCGGCCTTCTGCCCCGGCGGATCGCCGTCGTAGCTGATCCACACCTCGGATACCTGGCGGTGGATCAGCATGGCCTGCTCCTCGGTCAGCGCCGTGCCCAGCGTGGCCACGACGCCGCGCACGCCGTACTTGCGCAGCGACACCGTGTCCATGTAGCCCTCCACCAGCACCAGGCGCTCGCTCTCGCGCTCCCGCTTTACGTAATTCAGCGCGTAGAGCCCCTTGCGCTTGTTGAACACCGGCGTATCCGGCGTGTTGAGGTACTTGGGCTGGACGTCGCCCATGGCCCGGCCGCCGAAGCCGATCACCTTGCCCGTCGGGTTGATGATCGGAAAGATCGCCCGGTTGCGGAACATGTCCATCAGCTTGCCGTCCCGCTCCACGGCGAGACCCGCGCGCTTGAGCAGCGCGTCGTCGAAGCCCTGCCCGCGCAGCTGATCGATCAGCGCCGTCCTGCCCACCGGCGCGGCGCCCAGGCCGAAGCGTCGAATATCGGAATCGTTCAACCCCCGCTTATAGAGATAGGAGAGCGCCTCGGCGCCCTCGGGGGTCCAGAGCGTCGCGTGGTAGTAGCGGGCGGCGGCGACGTTCGCCTCGCAGATGCGGTCGCGCTCCGCGCCGGTGGCGTAGTCTCCCCTGCCCTTTGGCGGCGCGGCCTCGGGCACCTGCATGTGCAGCCGGTCCGCCACAAACCGCACGGCCTCCGGGAAATCCAGGTGCTCCATCTCCTGCACGAAGCGGAACACGCCGCCGGAGGCGTGGCAGCCGAAGCAGTAGTAGAATTGCTCCTCGGGGTTGACGGAGAAGGACGGCGTCTTTTCGTTGTGGAAGGGGCAGCAGCCCCAGTAGCGCTTTCCCTTGCGCTTCAGCGGCACGTATTCGGCCACGATCTCCTCGATGCTCGTGCGGGACAGCAGCTCGTCCAGAAACGAATCCGGAATCCACGCCATCTATCCCTCACCCCTCCCCGGTCGGTATATCTTATTTCGCCAGCCGTTCCCCTTTTCCTGCCTGCGGATCGACAATTTACATCAAATTTTGACGCTTCCCCCGGGCGCGGCATCCGCGAGCTTCCCTCCCCGGCCGCCGCGCGCACCTCCGAACACATTTTTCGCCGCGGCATAGGATGCGATGGAAAACCTTTGCACGGAAACTCGGAGGGATCTCTATGTCATTGATCGTATGCAAATTCGGCGGCAGCTCCCTGGCGGACGCGGGCATGTTCGTGCGCGTGAACCGCATTCTTCGAAGCGATCCCGCCAGAAGATATATCGTCGTATCGGCTCCCGGCACGCGCTTTCCCGGGGATGAGAAGATCACGGACCTGTTCTATCGAGCCCATGCGAGCGACCGCGCGGGGGATCATTCCATTTTGGCCAGAATCTTCGCCCGCTATGCGGCGATTCGCGACGCCCTGGCGCCGGACTTCGACCTGGAGGGCGAGTTCGACCGCATCGAAAACGAGCTCTACCTCTCGCTGGACTACGCGGCGAGCCGCGGCGAATACCTGTGCGCGAAGCTCTTTGCCGCCTACGCGCACATGGACTTCGTCGACGCCTCGGAGCTGCTCTTCTTCCGCGCCAACGGCGGCGTGGACGTGGACGCCACCGTGGAGGCGGTGCGCCGGAAGCTGCTGCCGCTGGGCCGCGCGGTGGTGCCGGGCTTCTACGGCGCGGCGCACAACGGCGGCGTGCGCACCTTCACCCGCGGCGGATCGGACGTCAGCGGCGCGCTGCTGGCGGCGGCGCTGAACGCGGAGCTCTACGAGAACTGGACCGACGTGGACGGCCTGTTCACCGCCGATCCGAATCTGGTGCACCAGCCCGCGCGCAACCTGGTGGTGGGCATGGACCAGATGGAGCAGATCTCCAAGGCGGGGGCGAAGCTTCTGCACCCGCTGGCACTCCGGCCGCTGCGGGGCACGGGCATCGACACGCTGCTCAAGAACACCTTCTCCCCGGGCTCGCCCGGCACGCGCATCACCGAGCGCCCCGTGCCGCCGGTGCGCTGCGTGACCGGCCAGCCGACCCTCTACATGCGCGGCGATCCCGCCGAGCCCGAAAGCGTGCGGCTGTGCGAGCTCCCGCTGCAGGGCTCGGTCACGGTGGCGTCGGTGAACGCCTTCGGCCTCACCGACGCGCAGATTCGCCGCGTGGTGCGCGAAATCAAGCCGATTCATATCATTCATATGCGGGACTACGTACAAATTATCCTACCCGAGAAGGAATATGAGAGCACAATCCGCGCAGTGCACGCAATCTTAATGGACGCGGACGCATAGCGACGCGAAGCGCCCCGGTTCCGGGTGTTCGGAACCGGGGCGCCTTTTCTGCGTCCGAATCTCAGCGCAGCGCCTCCATCTCGGCGATGCGGGCCTTGAGCTTCTCCAGCAGGCCCTCGTTGGTGGCGAGCTTCTCGCGCTCGCGCTCCACCAGCTCGGCGGGCGCCTTGGACAGGAAGCCCTGGTTGTTGAGCTTGCCCCTGGCGCGGGCGATCTCGCCCTCGAGGTTCTTCAAATCCTTGCTCAGGCGGGCGATCTCCTTGTCCACGTCCACCAGCTCGCCCAGCGGGATGAACAGCTCGCAGGCCTCCACCACGGCGCTGGCGCTCTTGTCGGGGTTGCTCGCCGTGGGCTCGATGAACTCCACCGCGCTGGCGCCGGCCAGGCGCTTGAAGTAGCCCTCGGCGGCGGACAGGGCGTCGTGCCAATTCTCGTGGGGCTTCAGGATCAGCGTGGCGCGCTTGGACGGGGCCACGTTCATCTCCGCGCGCAGGTTGCGGATGGCGCGGATGGCCTCCATCACGCCCTCGAAGCGCGTCGCCACATCGCCGAAGTCGTAAGCCGGGTCGCACTCGGGCCAGGCGGCGGAGATCAGCATCCCCTCGGCGTTGGGCAGGTAGCCGTAGAGCTCCTCGGTGATGAACGGAATGTAGGGGTGCAGAAGCTTGAGGATGCCGGTCAGCACGTGCAGCAGCACCTCCTGGGTCACGCGCTTGGTCTCGCCGTCCTCGGCGTAGAGCCCCTGCTTGGCGATCTCGATGTACCAGTCGCAGAAGTCCGACCAGACGAAGTCGTAGAGCTTGGTCGCGGCCATGCCCAGGTCGAAGTTTTCGAGCTTGTCGGTGATCTCCCGCACGGTGTCCTGGTATACGCTGAGGATCCACTTGTCCGCGATGGAGAGCTTCTCCGGCTCCGGCAGGCCCTGTGGCTCGAAGCCCTGCAGGTTCATCAGCACGAAGCGGCTGGCGTTCCAGATCTTGTTGCAGAAGTTGCGGTAGGTCTCGATCTTCTCGTTGGAAAGGCGCACGTCCGCGCCGGGGGCCACGCCCATCACCAGCGAGAAGCGCAGCGCGTCGGCGCCGTACTTGTCGATCACCTCGATGGGGTCGATGCCGTTGCCCAGCGACTTGCTCATCTTCCGCCCCTGGGCGTCGCACACCAGGCCATGCATGAGCGCCACGTGGAACGGGCACTTGCCGGTCTGCTCCAGGCCCGAGAACACCATCCTCGCCAGCCAGAAGAAGATGATGTCGTAGCCGCAGGAGAGCACCGAGTTCGGGTAGAAGTTCTTCATGTCCTCGGTGTCGTCCGGCCAGCCCAGCGTGGAGAAGGGCCACAGCGCCGAGGAGAACCAGGTGTCGAGCACGTCCTCGTCCTGGTGCACCTTGCCTCCGCACTTGGGGCAGACGGTGATGTCCTCCCGGGAGACGGTCAGCTCGCCGCAGTCGTCGCAGTAGAAGGCCGGGATGCGGTGGCCCCACCAGAGCTGGCGGGAGATGCACCAGTCGCGGATGTTCTCCATCCACTGCAGATACGTCTTCTCGAAGCGCTCCGGCACGAACACGAGCTCCTTGTCCTTGGCGACCTTGATGGCGGGCTCTGCCAGCGGCTTCATCGTCACGAACCACTGATCGGACAGGTAGGGCTCGACCACGGTGTCGTGGTGGCGGTAGCAGGTGCCCACGTTGTGGGTGTAGTCCTCGATGCGGACGAGGTAGCCCTCCTCCCTGAGCTGCTCCACGATGGCCTTGCGGCACTCCATCGTGGTCATGCCGGCGTACTTGCCGGCGTTCTCGTTCATCCTGCCGTCCTCGGCGATCACGCAGACGATGTCCAGGTCGTGGCGCTGGGCGACCTCGTAGTCGTTCGGGTCGTGGGCGGGGGTCATCTTGACCGCGCCGGTGCCGAACTCCATCTCGGCGTAGTCGTCGGCGACCACGGGGATCTGCTTGTTCACGATGGGCAGCAGCACGGTCTTGCCGACCAAATCCTTGTAGCGCTCGTCGTTGGGGTTGACGCAGACGCCGGTGTCGCCCAGCATGGTCTCCGGGCGGCTGGTGGCGACCACCACGTCGTGGCCGTCCGGGCCGGGATAGCGGATGTGCCACAGGTGAGACTTCTGCTCCACGTACTCCACCTCGGCGTCGGAGAGCGCGCTCTGGCAGGCCGGGCACCAGTTGATCATGCGCTTGCCGCGATAGATCAGGCCCTTCTCATAGAGCCGCACGAAGGTCTCGCGCACGGCCTTGCTGAGGCCGTCGTCCATCGTGAAGCGCTCCCGCGACCAGTCGCAGGACACGCCCAGTTTGCGCAGCTGCTTCACGATCCTTCCGCCGTACTCCTTCTTCCACTCCCAGGTGCGCTCCAGGAACTTCTCGCGGCCCAGATCCTGCTTGGTCAGGCCTTCCGCCCGCAGCGCCTCGACCACCTTCACCTCAGTGGCAATGGCGGCGTGGTCGGTGCCGGGCACCCACAGCGTCGGGTCACCCTTCATGCGGTGGTAGCGAATCAGCACGTCCTGGGGCATCTCATCCAGGGCGTGGCCCACGTGCAGCTGGCCCGTAATGTTTGGTGGCGGCATGACGATGGTGAACGCCTTCTTGCCGGGGCGCATCACCGGCTTGAACGCGCCGGACTTCTCCCAGGCGTCGTAGATGCGGTTCTCAATCTGCTGGGGCTGATAGACCTTCTCCATGGTAAATTCTCGGTTCTCCATAATGATATCCTCTCCCTGTGCTTATCCGCAAATCGCGAGCAGCGCGCCGCCCATGGCGGCGAACAGCCCGAGAAGCTTGACGATGTTCCTGGTGCGCTGGCGCTCGATCTTCCGCCCCGCCAGCGCAACGATGAGCACGCCCAGCGCCAAGAGTCCAATGCCGAACGGATTGACCCTCTGCATGCCCTTCATCACCTCCCCCCGCTTACTCCAAAACAAAAAGAAACAGCCTGCCGAAGGGCGGGTCTGTTCCGCGGTACCACCTTGCTTCGCCCGGGCATCCGGGCCTCCGTTCGCTGTAAGGGGCGAGCCCCGCGCGGCTACTCCGTTCGCCGCACCGCCTCCGAAGCGACCTTCGCGCTCCGCCCTTCCGTCCACCCTCTCAGCCGCGGGGCAAACTCTCTTGGGACGCGCAAGCGCTACTCCTCTTCGTCATCGACAGCTTGCATTATAGCACAAATCCCGGCAAACGTCAACGCGCCTGCCGCGCTCTCCAAGTTTTAACGGACTCGATCGTGTAGTGCACCGCCGCGAAGATGGACAGGGCGATGCTCAAAAAGAGCATTCCCCGCCCGATGTGGCTGATCATCGGGATCCCGTGCCAGGGCCAGGCCAGCAGCACGGCGGGATAGAACAGCGCCGTGGCGAGCTTGCCGTAGATGTCCGACGCCACCTCGAGCTTGTGCCTCAGGCAGACCGCCGCGCCCACGCACATGTAGAGCTCCTTGACCACGATCAGCATCAGCACCGGCCAGGGAATCACGCCCGCGCAGGTCAGGCACAGCAGCACCGAGGCGGTGAAGAGCTTGTCCGCGATGGGATCGAGCACCTTGCCCAGCGTGGTGATCTGGTGAAGGCGGCGCGCCGCCAGGCCGTCCAGGCAGTCGGTGAGCCCCGCCAGCAGGAACAGGCACAGCAAGAGCTCCAGCCGGTGCACGCCCCTGGAGTGAAAGAACACATAGAGCAGCGCCGGCGAAAGCAGTATGCGAACCGCCGTCAGGGCGTTCGCGATGTTGAGCCAATCCCTCTTCTTCATCCCTCGTCTTCCGGGGTCTTCCCCGTGCCTTTCCGTACTCGTATTGATTTCCGTCCGTCAGAAGCCGTCGAACTGATTGCGCGGATCCGCACTTCTGCGCCTCTTGTTCTCATCGTCCAGGTATTCGATCTCCAGCCGCTGGAAGGGCACGTCCTCCATGAAGTGCTCCGGCAGGAACGCGGTGTGACGGAAGCTCTCGAATTCATGCGTGTGCTTGTCCAGCCACAGCGGGCAGGGGATGTCAAACTCGCGGCAGAGCTCCGTCAGCGCCTCGTCCACGCCGTCCGGTGTGCAGGGGATCGTCGCCTGCCGCGCGATGCGATGCCGCACGATGATCCGCGCCCACAGTCTCGCCATGCTCTCGCCTCCGTAAGCCGCGCCCGTCCCGCGCGCCCATTTGCTACCCATTATACCATGAATTCTGAATCCGTCAATCCCCGGCGCCGAGGCTTCGCCGCTCCGCCCAGGCGGCGAAGTCGAGCGACTCGCCATCTACGATGAGCTCCAGGTGCAAATGCGCGCCCGCGCCGGACTCGCCCGGCATGCTCACATTCGCGATGCCGATGGCCTCCCCCGCCTCCAGCACGTCCCCGGGGAGCAGATCCTCCCTCGGCTCGATCGAGGCGTAGCGCAAAAGCGCCTCGCCGCACGCCACCTCCAGGCAGCCGCCGAGCGCGCCCGCGCGCTCCACCGAGCGAACCGTGCCCGGGAGCAGGCAGAGCACCTCGCCGCCCGTTAGGCGGTAGTCCACCGCGGGATGGCTCTCCCAGAGGCCCAGCGCCTCGTTCCAGCCGGGCGCGGCCGCGTATCCGCGCAGAAGCTTCGCTCCC
>CANQGC010000085.1 GCA_947600345.1 uncultured Clostridia bacterium | reverse complement strand
CAAGAGCAGCGCCTGGGCGCGGGTGATGAACTCCGCCGGCACGGTGGGCTACTGCGACGTCAACGCCGTCACCACGAAGAATCCCAACACCTACTCCGTCGCCTTCTACGCCCAGGTCAAGGGCGCGAAGGTTTACAAGACGCCCCAGACCGGCGCGAAGGTGCTCGTCGAGCTCAGCCTCAACGAGCTGGTCACCGCCGTGGCCTACAGCGAGGATCGCACCTGGTACCGGGTCAAAAACGGCGATGTCTACGGCTACGTGCAGGCCGCCTACTTCGCCACCACCCAGATCAAGGACGACAGCCAGAGCGGCACCATCGCCAACATCGTCAACCTGGCGAAGAGCTACCTGGGCGTGCCCTACGTCTACGGCGGGCAATCGCCCAAGGGCTTCGACTGCTCCGGCTTCGTCTACTACGTCTACAAGAACGCCGCGAAGGTCACGCTCAAGCGCACCGCCTACACCCAGGGCTACGACGATACCTACAAGAAGATCACCAGCAAGGCGGATCTGCGCGTGGGCGACGTGCTCTTCTTCAACACCGTGACCGACGACGACGACAAGTGCGACCACGCGGGCATCTATCTGGGCAGCAATCAGTTCATCCACGCCTCCTCCGGCGGCGGAAAGGTCATGATCAGCAGCCTGGGCACGAGCAGCAGCAGCTACTACTACCGCACCTACTCCTGGGCCCGGCGAATCCTCAGCTGACGATTCCCGGCGCAAGCATCGAGCCCCGCGCATCCGCGCGGGGCTCGTCGTTTGTCCAGGCTTTGCTTCTTCAGCGGGGCTCCTCCGTCTCCTCGGGCGATACCGCCTCGGAAGCCGCCTCCTCGGGAAGCGCCTCCTCCGGGTAGGCCAGCGCGTAGGCGGCCGCGAAATCGTCCGGGGCGATCCAGCCCTCCCGCTCCGCGGCGGTGGCGGTGATGGCGGCGGGGTGCAGCACCCGGGACTCGTCCTCGGGCAGGATTCCCTCGGTCACAAAGCCGTAGAGCGCCTTGAAGCACTCCACGCCCTCCACCGACGCCGGGGCGGCGGCCAGCATGTCCACATCGCCGTCCAGCAGCTTCAGATCGTCCGCGGAGCTCGCAATGGCCGCCACGGGCATGTCCTCCTCCCAGTCGCGCAGGCCCTGCACGCAGCCCTCGGCCAGCGCCGCGCTGTCCGCCAACACGCAGGAGAACAGGGTATAGGAGTTGAACATGCGGTTGACCACCTTGCGGCCGCCCTCCGGGCTGTCCGAACCGGCGGCGATCTCGTCGCCGATTTCCAGGTAGCTCGCCTGGCCCAGCGCGCGCTCCAGGCCCTCCCGAAGCGCGGGATCGGCCTCCGGCAGCGCGCAGTGCAGCGCCAGCGGGCTCTCTGCGTTGCCGTCCAGCCACATGGCGGCAGCATAGGCGGCGGCGTCCGCGTAGCACACGGCGGCGGCGTAGGGCCGGGGCTCCTCATCCTCGGGATCGGGGGTGGGCTCGTAGGCGGGCGTCATGTCGATGCCCTCGATCACCACCGGCACGCCCTGCGCCTCGGCGCACTCCGCCATCTCCACGGCCTGCTCCAGGTTCTCCGGCGCGACTACCACGCCGTCCAGGCCGCCCTCCAGCAGCGCCTCCAGCGCCAGCATCGCCGCGTCCTCCTCCGGCGCTTCGGTCGCTTCCGGCGCCTCGGCGGCCTCCGCCCCGGCCTTCCCGGCGGCTTCAGCCTCGGAGGAGGCGTCCTCCGGGATGTAAGTCATCCGCACGGTCTCCACGCCCTTGCGCTCCGCGGCGTAGGCGAAGGCCTCGGCGCACAGCGCGCCGCGCTCGCCCTCGGCGGCCTCGGGCGCGAGGTAGCCGAAGGTCAGCGCCTCCTCCCCCTCCGCCAGGGCCGCCGCGCCCGCAATCAGCAGGCTCAGCGCCAGCAGCATCGACACAAGCTTCTTCATGATCCATACCTCCTTTGCAAAACAGGCTTTGAATACACATCTACAACCTATAGACGCCGCGCGTCCATCAATTGTTGCGCCCGTCCGGGTAAAATTTCATCCGCCGCGCCTCATTCGCCGTAGATGAACTCGTGGAGCGCGTCCACGCTGGCGGGGAGGTTCGTGATCTCGATCTTCGAGCCGTCGTCATGCAGGTAGGGCTCCATCGGCAGGCGGAAGGTCTCCACGCGATTCGCGATCAGCACCTTCTCCCCCAGCGAGATCAGCTCCGGCAGGTACAGGTTCGTCTGTATCCGCTCGCGCACCGCCATCAGCAGCCGCGCGTACACCAGCGGATCCCAGCAGCGCTCCCGCAGCCGCGCGAGCATCGCGCCGAGCACCTCGCGCTGGCGGCTGGTGCGCACGTAGTCGCTGTCCGAGTAGCGGATGCGGCTGTAGGCGGTGGCGAACAGGCCGTTCAGGCGCATCGCGCCGGTGGTGGTGACGGGCGTGGAATCGGCGTAGCGGGCGTACTTCTCCGCATCCGTACGGCAGAGGATCCGGTAGGTGTTGTAGGCGTAGTGGTTCAGGTACTTCAGCTCGCCCTCGTCCACCTCCACCTCCACGCCGCCCAGCGCGTCGATGGCGTCCACCAGCGCGCGGAAGTCGGCGGCGATGTAGTTGGTAATGTTGAGCTGGAAGGTCCGGTTGATGGTCTGCATGGCGAGCTCCGCGCCGCCGATGGCGTAGGCGGCGTTGAGCTTCTGCCGACCGTGGCCGGGGATGTCCACCACGGTGTCGCGCATCAGCGAGGTCAGCCGCACGCCGTCGTAGCCGATGGAGGCGACCAGTATGGCGTCGCTGCGCTGGCCGGACGCGCTCAGGGCGTCCAGGCCCAGCAGCAGCACGTTCACGCGGTCGTTGGGCAGGCCGTCCTGAAGGGAGAGCTCCACGCCGCTGGGCTCCACGTTCATCAGCCCCACCGGCAGTATGTACAACAGCGCGCCCGCCAGCAGCGCCAGCAGCACGATGAAAAACAGCAGCCTGAACAGGAGGCCGGTCAGGCAGCCCCCGCATCCTCCGCGCCGGTAGCCGCGCTCCCTGCGCCTGCGCCCGCGCCCTTCGTACGCCTCGTAATACATGCTTCCATTCCCTTCAACAATGATTATACCACAAGTCCTTCGGTAAAGCAAAGGGATAAAAAAGCGCCTTCGGGCGGAGAATAGCGGCGGAGGTGGTTTTCCATGAAGATACGTACACTGCGCGCCCGGCAGATTTTCGACTCCCGGGGGCTGCCCACGCTGGAGGTGGCCGTCCGGCTCGCGGACGGCAGCGTCGGCGTCGGCAGCGCGCCCTCCGGCGCTTCCACCGGGAGCCACGAGGCGAAGGAGCTGCGCGACGGCGGCTCGGCCTACGGCGGCAAGGGCGTCAGCCGGGCCATCGAGGGCGTGAACGGCCCCATCCGCGAGGCGCTGACCGGCATGGACGCGGCGGACCAGTGCGGAATCGACGAGCGGCTGGCCGAGCTCGACGGCGCGCCGGACAAGTCCAAGCTCGGCGGCAACGCGCTGATCGCCACATCCTGGGCGGTGGCGGACGCGGCGGCGAGCTCCGCGGGCATGCCGCTCTACCGCTGGCTGGGCGGAGTATCGGCGCGGCAGCTGCCCTGCCCGATGTTCAACGTGATCAACGGCGGCCGCCACGCGGACAACAACCTGGACGTTCAGGAGTTCATGTTCGTGCCCGCGGGCGCGGACAGCTTCCACGAGGCCATGCGCATGGGCGCGGAGTGCTACCACGCGCTGAGGAAGCTGCTGCGCGAGGCCGGGCTCTCCACCGCCGTGGGCGACGAGGGCGGCTTCGCGCCGAGCCTGGGCAGAGACGAGGAGGCGCTCGAGTGGATGCTGCGCGCCGTCGAGGCGGCGGGCTGGAAGCCGGGCGAGGACGTGTGCCTGGCGCTGGACTGCGCCGCGGCGGAGTGGGCGGACGGCGAGCACTACCGCCAGCCCAAGTCCGGCGCGCGCTTTCGCCGGGCGGAGCTAATCGAGTACTACGACGCGCTCAGCCGGCGCTTCCCCCTCTGCTCCATCGAGGATCCGCTGGGCGAGGAGGACTTCGAGGGCTTCCGGGAGATCACCGAGGCGCTGGGCGGCGAGCTGATGATCGTGGGCGACGACCTGTTCACCACCGACGCCGAGCGGCTGTTCCGGGGCGCGGCGCTGGGCGCGGCCAACGCCGTGCTGGTGAAGCCCAACCAGATCGGCACGGTGTCCGAGGCGCTGGAGACGGTGCAGCTCGCCCGCAAGAGCGGCTATGCGGTCGTGGTCTCCCACCGCAGCGGCGAGACGCTCTCCCCCGCCATCGCGGATCTGGCCGTGGCCGTGGGCGCGGAGTACATCAAGGCCGGGGCCCCCGCCCGGGGCGAGCGCCTCGCCAAGTACAACCGACTGCTGGAGATCGAGGAGGAGCTGCGCTGACGCGCGACGGCCGCCGCGGAGCATCCGCGGCGGCCGTCGCCGTCCATCATCTGACCGAGAACCCCGCGGCGCGAAGCGCGTCCAGCGCGCGCTCGAAGTTCTCCGCCTTCGTCAGTATGTAGTCCGTATCGTAGGTCGAGATCGCGAACAGGCCGACGCCCGCTTCGGCCAGCGTGGTGGATATCCTTGCCAGGATTCCGATCAGCGAAAACTCCAGCTGACCCGCCACGCGAAGAGCGCGCCAGCCGTCCTCCCGGGCCAGGGCGTCCTCCGGCGCGAATTCCACCGGGCACACCAGCGATCGCTCCCCGTCCGTGCGGGCGGCGAAGTGGAAGGGCCGGTCCAGGTCCACCCGCGCCCAGTCCGCGAGCTTCAGCACGCTGAACTCGCCGGGTATCGCCTCAATCGTCATCGTGTTCATCATCGCAATCCTCCTCCAGCGTAAAGCGCCACCGGCAGCCGCAGCCGGGATCCGCGACATCGGGATAGCAGCTCAGGCATTCGCAGCGGATGCGCGGGTCGATGGCCCGCGCGAAGCCGCCGTACTCGATCTCCCCCACCGGCTTGCAGGGATGCCAGGGCATGCCCTTGCGGGAGCGCGCCTCCTGCACCCGGCAGCGCACCACGGTGCAGACCACGGCGTCGCCGTCGCGCTCCACCGCCACCTCCGGATGGGCGTTGGCGCACAGCCGCAGCGGCAGCGCCCGCTCCAGGCCGTCCAGGCCCGGCCGCTCGCCCAGGCCCAGGAACGCCTTCAGGCGCCTGGCCTCGGAGGCGGTGTAGCGCAGCCAGGCCTGGCCGTCGTGGTACATCGCGGCGTCCATGCCGTCGCGCGCCTCCACCGACTGGAACCAGGTGCCGTCCAGCGCCAGGAAGTTCTTGGCGTAGATGCCCAGCAGCTCGATCAGTTCGTCCTTCGTGTACTTCGATAGCGTCTCGTACCTGTCCATTCGTCCTCCTCACTCCACCGCGACCGCGCAGGTATCACAGCGTCCGTTCGCGCTCTCCGCGATGATCTCGCAGGAGCCGGGCCCGGCCGCGGTCACCAGGCCGTTCGCGTCCACCGACGCCACCGTCTCGTCGCTGCTGCGCCAGGCGACGCGCAGGTCGTCGGCGTACGCCGGGATCACCGCGGCGCGCAGCTGCAGCGTCTCCCCGGCACGAAGCTTCGCCTCGAGCATATCCAGCTCCACGTTCGCCACGTCCTGGGGGTAGACCGATGCCATCTCACAGGTGTAGCGCAGGGACTTCTCCGAGCCGTCCGTCCCCCGCAGTCCGGCGGCCTCCACCGTCCAGATCTGGTTCTGCACGTACTCCTCGATGCCCGCCGCGGCAGTGTCCGGCCGGAAGATCAGGCAGGGCCCCGCGCCGTAGCCGCCGGTGTCGAGGCGGCAGAAGCCGTCCCCCGTCCCGCTCGCGAAGTCGAAGCGGAAGGACGCGCCGCTGACCTCCTCGGTCAGCGTCACCACGGGCCGCGAGCCCGCCGCGTCGTAGTTCTGCGGATTCAGCGTCACCGACCAGGGCAGCCCGGCGCGCATCAGCTCCACCGGAAACGCGCCCTCCGAGGGCCAGGCGACGTGATCCCACGCCGCGTCCGCGTTCCCCATGTCCACCGCGTACATCGCCACGTAGCTGTTGCCGGAGGCGGCGTTGGCCAGGCCGAAGCCCGTGGCGGCCATGCAGGGATTGAGCGCCCAGCGCCGGTGGCCCAGGCTCTCCAGGTTGAAGTCCCCGTCGTCGCGAAGGAAGTAGGTCACGCCGTCGAGCAGGATCGAGGGCCGCATCCAGTTGAACTTGGCGATGTTGCCCATGGACGTGCCCGCGCAGCCCACCTCGTAGAGGTCGTCCGGCATGCCCGCGGGCCGGGCGGGCTCGTGGTTGAGCTCGTCGTTGGCGGCCAGCACCAGCGCCCCGGCCTGGGCGCGCAGGGTGTAGAGCGCATCCAGCGCGACGGGCTCCAGCCCGGCCAGCCGGCGCGCGAAGTTCGTCAGCGCCAGCGCGTCCCGCTGGGCCTCGTCCGTGAGCGCGCCCAGCGCGAACGCCTCGGCATCCGGGCGCTCCGCGTAGGGGGAGCCCTCCGTGCGCGCTTCGGCCATCTCCCGCCAGGCGGCGCGCAGCTCGTCCCGGTCCATGGCGCGGGCGCTCCCCAGCGCCAGCGTCAGCGCCAGGCAGGCGCAAATCAGCCTGCGAATCAAGCGCCCACCTCCTTTCATTTGTGCGTCAAATTTCGCGAAATTTCAAATCATAACTAAATATTCATCGGAAAAAGGGCAATTTCCTGCCCGAGGGGGCTTTTCAAACTGGCGGTTTTCTGTTAAAATAAATATACTATGGCAATTAGGCGCAACATGCGTATGGCCAGACCCGCGGCTCTTGCGCGGGGAGAACATAAATCTGAACAGGGGGAATCATTACAATGAAGGATTACCAGGCCAAGAACATCCGCAACATCTCCGTTGTGGGTCACGGCAGCGAGGGCAAGACCACGCTGGTCGAGGCGCTGCTCTACACCGCCGGGGCGATCGACCGCCAGGGCCGCGTGGAGGACGGCTCCACCACCACCGACTTCGAGCCGGAAGAGACCAAGCGGCAGATTTCCATCTCCGCCGCGATGGCTCCGCTGGAGTGGAAGGAGACCAAGATCAACCTGATCGACATCCCCGGCTACTTTGACTTCGCGGGCGAGCAGTCCGGACCGCTGACCGTGTGCGAGGGCGCCATCATCACCGTGGGCGCCGTCTCCGGCCTGAACGTCGGCGCGGAGAAGGCCTGGGCCATGTGCGATAAGACCCACACCTCCCGCATGATCGTCATCAACCAGATGGATCGCGAGAACGCCAACTTTGACAAGGCGCTGGGCACGATCACCGAAAAGTATGGCAGCCACATCGCGCCCATCGTGGTGCCGATCGTGGATGGCGGCAAGTTCACCGGCGTGGTCTGCGTGCTGGAGAACAAGGCCTTCACCGGCGAGGGCAAGACCCTGAAGGAGATCCCGATCCCGGATTCCGTGGCCGGCGAGGTTGAGTCCGCCCGCGAGAAGATCATGGAGGCCGCCGCCGGCGCCGAGGACGAGCTGATGGAGAAGTACTTCGAGGACGGCGAGCTGTCCTTCGAGGACATGATGCACGGCCTGCGCCAGGGCATCAAGGACGGCACGGTCGTTCCCGTGGTGTGCTGCTCCGGCATCACCCGCGTGGGCCTGGCGAAGGTTCTGGACAACATCATCGACCTGATGCCCTCTCCGGCGGGCGCGGTGGCCGAGGGCGTGAATCCGAAGACCGGCGACGCCGTGGAGCGCGTCTGCGCCGACGACCAGCCCTTCTCCGCCCAGGTGTTCAAGACGATGGCCGACCCCTTCGTGGGCAAGCTGAGCATCATGAAGGTCATGTCCGGCACGCTGACCGGCGACATGACGCTCTACAATTCCAACGCCGAGAAGAACGAGAAGCCCGGCACCATCTACACCCTCAAGGGCAAGAAGCAGAACCCGACCACGAAGGTCTGTGCCGGCGACATCTGCGCGCTGGCGAAGCTGGGCTCCGTCGCCACGGGCAACACCCTCTGCGACGGCGCGAATCCGGTGAAGTTCCCGGAGATCGAGTTCCCGGCGCCCTGCATCTCCAAGGCCGTGTACGCCAAGAAGGCCGGCGAGGAGGACAAGATCTTCTCCGGCTTGGCCCGCCTGATGGAGGAGGACCCGACCATCACCGTGACCAAGAACGTCGAGACCACCGAGTCCGTGCTGAGCGGCCTGGGCGAGATGCACATCGAGGTCGTGGCCAAGAAGCTGGCCAACAAGTTCGGCGTGGAGTGCGTGCTGCAGGACCCCAAGATCCCCTACCGCGAGTCCATCCGCAAGCCCATCGACGTCCAGGGCCGCCACAAGAAGCAGACCGGCGGTCACGGCCAGTTCGGCGACGTCAAGATCAAGTTCCGCCCGAACGACGATCCATCGGATACCGAGTTCCACTTTGAGGATGCGGTCGTGGGCGGCACCGTCCCGCGCAACTTCATCCCCGCGGTCGAGAAGGGCCTGCGCGAGAACATCCAGCACGGCGTGCTGGCGGGATTCCCGGTGGTCGGCCTGACGGCGCAGCTCTACGACGGTTCCTACCATCCGGTGGACTCCTCCGAAATGGCGTTCAAAACGGCGGCGCGCCTGGCCTTCAAGCAGCTGACCACCGCCAACCCGATCCTGCTGGAGCCCATCTACCACGTGGAGGTGGACGTGCCGGACAACTACATGGGCGACATCATCGGCGACATGAACAAGCGCCGCGGCCGCATCCTGGGCATGGACAAGGTGGGCGACGGCCAGCGCGTGACCGCCGAGGCTCCGCTGTCCGAGATGTTCAAGTATGCCACCGACCTGCGCTCGATGACCCAGGCCCGCGGCTCCTTCACGATGCACTTCGAGCGCTACGAGGAGGTTCCCGCCCTGGACGCCAAGAAGATCATCGAAGCCCACAAGCAGGAAGAGGACGACGAAGACTAGCAGGCGGGGCCTGCAGCCATCTGCTGCCGCCTGCGAAGCGACGGACTCCAGGCCCCATATATTCAAGGGCCGGGAGTCCTGCGTTTCGTTTCGAATGGCTCGATTGTTCGAAGCACGACCTCTGCCCCCATAGATTCGAGGGGCAGAGGTCTTCGTTTGGCCGGCGGGGCCGGTCGGCAGGGCCGACAGCCATCTGCTGCCGCCTGCGAAGCGACGGACTCCCGGCTCCATATGCGCAAGGGCCGGGAGTCCTGCGTTTCGTTTCGAATGGTTCCTTAGTTCGAAGCACGAAATCTGGCGCCATAGATTCGAGCGCCAGATTTCTTCGTTTGTTTTGGGGCGGTGTTCGTATATTTGCTGCCTTTGCGTTTGGACGGGGACTGCGGAATTCTTGTTGGGAAAGGGTTGAGCCGGCGTTGGGAAGTGTGGTATAATGAGGTAAAGATTCTGTGAGAGTGGAGGCGGGATGATGGATACGCTGATTCGGGTATTGGAGACGGCGCTGCCGGTGTTCTTGACGCTGGGGCTAGGGATGCTCTGCCGGACGACCAAACTGTTGAGCCGGGACGGCGTGGCGGCGCTCAAGTCCGTGGCGGTGAACATCACGCTGCCGGCGGTGCTGTTCGCGGCCTTCGCCACGGCGGAGTACACGCCGCAGAGCGTCGCCATACCGCTGGTGATCTTCGCGCTGTGCGGCCTGGCGCTGGCGCTGGGCTTCGTGGTGCCGAAGCTTCTGCGCGTGGGCGGCAAGCTGACGCCCTACCTGATGACCGGCTTCGAGGCGGGCATGCTTGGCTACGGGCTTTTCGCGCTGCTGTTCAAGGGCGAGGCGAACTCGAGCTTCGCCATCATCGACCTGGGCCAGGTGCTGTTCGTGTTCACGATCTACAAAGCGCTGCTGTCGGGCAAGGGCGGCCTGAAGAGCGCGCTGCGGGAGGCGGTGGCCTCGCCGGTGCTCTGGGCGATCATCGCGGGGCTGCTGGTCGGGGCGACGGGGCTCTATAAGGCGCTGGAGCCCTCGGGCGTGAGCGGCATACTGGATTCCATCACGGACTTCGTCTCGGCGCCGACCAGCGCGGTGATCCTGCTGACCATCGGCTACGACCTGGTGCCCGGCGAGATCCGCTGGCGCGAAACCGCCGCCATCGTGGGCCTGCGCGTGCTCGTCATGGGCGTGCTGCTGGGCGTGGCGCTGCTGGTGAATAAGCTGTTCCTGGGCGGCGCGATGCACGCGGGCGCGCTGACGCTGATGTTCATACTGCCCCCACCCTACGTGCTGCCGGTGTTTGCGGACGCCGGAGACGAGCGCGCGAATATCTCCTCCGCC
>CANQGC010000084.1 GCA_947600345.1 uncultured Clostridia bacterium | reverse complement strand
TCGGCGTCTGCTCCAGGCACATGGTCTGCCAGATCAGTATGAAGGACTGAATCGCCTCGTAGAGGTTCTCCGCGCCATGCCTCGGCACCTTCTGAAGCGTGGCCGCCATCAGCTCAAAGCGCGCCTTCGCCGTGGGATCGCTTGCCTTCTCCGCCTTCTCCCGGGCGATGGCGGCGTAGCGCTCCGCCAGCACCAGGATCGCGTCCAGCGAGATGTCCATCGCGCGGTAGTAGTCCGCCTTGTCCGGCGCGGCCTTCGCGGCGTTGGCGCGCAGCTCCGCGCGGACGCCCTCGATGCCCTTCGCCAGCATCGGGCGCACGTCGGGCACCAGGTGGCCCGTGACCTGCTCGATGAAGTAGATGGCCTCGGCGGTGTCGTCCCCCGCCAGATCGTAGGCGCGGCACAGCGCGTCGGCGTAGGGCGTGTGCTTGTTGTACTCGCGCAGATCGTCGATGCGCTCCCTGGTGATATCGCCGATAGGATCGATATCTCCGAACACGGCCACCGGGTCGCAGTAGCCGCTGAACGAATCCACCTGGAACGCCGGGTTGATCAGCGCGTAAGAGCGCGCGAAGGCGTCGTCCTGGGTACCGGCGATGAGGTTGTAGTCGCTGATCCACAGCGGGATGCGGCGCATGACCTCGACCTCGGTCTTCGCGATGCGCACGCAGTCGGGATCGTCCCCGAACTTGGAATCGCACTCGCGCTGAATCTCCTTGGCCAGGAACCAGCCCTCCAGATGGTCTATGGCGCGCTCCTCCTGGAAGCGCTGCTTGGCGAGGGCGGTGATGGCGCTCGCGTCCACGATGTCCTGAATTCTCATGCGGAATCTCCTCCTTCTCTATGTCCGCCTGTAGCGAAGCCCCGCTTCGATCATATGCTGCCGCATGGACACCACGCGCTCGGGTTCGATCCGCGCGCGCTCGTCCATGATGTAGTCCCTTCCGCACTGCGCCCACTTGTCCTTGCCGAACTCGTGGTAGCGCAGAATCTCAAAGCTCACGTTGTCCCCGGAAATCTCCTTGAAGAACGAAATGAAGCGCGCCTCGTCCTCCGGGGAGTCGTTCACGCCGCCGATCAGCGGCACGCGAATGTGCGCCATCGGGTGCTCCGCGCACGCCCGGCGGAGGTTCGCCTGCACAAGCTCCAGCGGCACGCCCGTCCAGCGCCTGTGCGCCTCCGGGTCGCACTGCTTGCAATCCATGATGAGCTCGTCCACCAGCGGGAAGAGCTCGGGCAGGCGCGGGCTGGTGGCGTTGGTCTCGATGCAGGTGTGCACGCCCATCTTCTTCGCCCGGCGCAAGAGCTCCTTCGCGCCGTCGATCTGCATGCAAACCTCGCCGCCGGTCAGCGTAATGCCGCCGCCGTCGTAGAAGAACATGCGGCTGCGCTCGATCTCGGCCACGAGCTCGTCGATCTCTATCTCCTCGCAGGATACGCGGATGCCCTTACTCCGGTTCCCGTTGACGCAGGGCATGTCCCCGCAATCCGCGCAGACGGAGCGGTCGAGCTTGCCGTCCTTCACCGCGCCCCGCGGGCAGAGCTCCGGCCGCAGCCACTCCGGGTCGGTCATCAGCGCGCCCTCCGGGGGCATGCCCTCGGGGTTGGCGCACCAGGGGCACTTCATGTTGCAGCCCTGCAAGTGATAGACCAGCCGGTTGCCGCTGCCGTCCTGGGAGTAGTTAAACCCCCGCTGAAAGATCTTCAGCTTCATGCGCCACCTCAGAACAGATCGCGGTTGTGGTCGTAGATCTGCTTGAACGCGCCGAAGCGCTCCTCGTAGAGCGCGTGGTTGCGCATGTCGGGCTCCACGACCTCCGGGCTGTAGCGCACCATGCTCTCGCAGGCCTCCTTGAAGCCCGGGAACGCGCCCACGCCCACGGCGGCGATCAGCGCGGCGCCGGTGCAGCCCTGCTCGTTTCCTGCGTTGGTGTAGATCTCCCGCCCGAACACGTCGGCCTGAATCTGCTTGAAAAGCCGGGAGCGCGCGCCGCCGCCGGAGGCCACGATGCGCTCGGCCTTCACGCCCAGCCCCTCGAATATGCTCAGCGAGTTGCGCATGCCCAGCACGATGCCCTCCATGGCACTGCGGATCATGTGCGCCCGCCCGTGGCGCAGCGTGAGCCCCAGCCACACGCCCTTGGCGTTGGGATCGTTGCAGGGCGTGCGCTCGCCGCTCAGGTACGGCAGGAACAGCAGGCCCTCGCAACCGGCCGGAGCCTCGGCGGCCACGGCGGTCATCTCGTCGTAGTTCTTCATATAGAACACCTGGTCGCGCAGCCACTTGAGGGCCACGCCGCCGCTCAGGTGCGCGCCCATCAGCATCCAGGTGTTCGCCGGGATGTGGCAGAAGGTGTTCGTCCGGTACTGGGCGTCGTGGCCGGGATGGTCCAGTATCGCGGAGAGCTGGCATGCGGTGCCGATGTTCGCGGTCAGCATGCCCGGCCCGATCAGCCCGTTGCCCACGGCCTGCACCGGCGTATCTCCGCCGCCGTAGACGATGGGCGTGCCGGCCTTCAGCCCGGCGGCCTCGGCGCACTCCGCCGTGACCGCGCCCGCGACCTCGAACGACTCGTGGCAGGGCGGGAAGATGTCCCGGGGCAGCTCCAGCCGGTCGATGAACTCCCAGGCCCAGTCGCGCCTGCCGGTATCGTAGATGGCGGTGCTGGAGGCGTCGCTGGGGTCGGTGCCGTACTCGCCGCACATCCGGAAGCGTATGTAGTCCTTCGGCAGCATCACCTTGGCGATGCGCTTGAAGTTCTCCGGCTCGTGCTCCTTCACCCAGATCAGCGAGGAGATCAGGAAGCCCGTGCTCAGCGCGTTGAGGCTGACGCCCAGGTACTCCTCGCGCGGTATGACCTTGTAGATATCCTCGATGGCTCCGGCGCTGCGCTGGTCGGCCCAGATGATGGCATCGCGGATGGGCCTGCCCTGCGCGTCCACCATGACCAGGCCGTGCATCTGGCCGGAGTAGCCGATGCCGGCGATGTCCCCCGCCGGAACGTCCGAGGACGCGAGCGCGCCGGAGATGACCTCGCGGGTCGCCGCCCAGAGCAGGTCGATGTCCTGCTCTGCGTACTCGATGCGCTCCTTGCGGATGTCGTAGTCCCTTTGCGCGGAGCCGAGGATTCCGCCCCGCTCGTCCACGATCAGCGCCTTGACGCTGGAGGTCCCCAGGTCGATTCCCATAAAGCAGCGCATAGGCAAACCTCCTCTGATTATCCTATCTATATCATAAGTTATCCAGCGCGCTTTGTCAATCCTTGAGTGCGGCAAAAACGCATCTTTCTGTTATCCCAGCTGTGCGGCATCCACCGTTATGCTGCCGTTCCAGCGCCGCAAGCTGTACATTCGTCGATGATTATGATATGATTGTTAAGGCAACACCACACAGAACGGCGGTATTACCTTAAGGAGAAAGGAGTGTGTTCGCATGTTTATCGCACACAAGCGGGAGGATGGAAGCCTTCAGCCGCTGAAGGACCACCTGGAGGGCGTCGCCGCTCTCGCTGAAGAGTTCGCCGCGCCCTTTGGCGGCGGGGCGCATGCGCGGCGGGCGGGGCTGTTGCACGACCTGGGCAAGTACAGCCCCGATGGACAGCGCCGTATGAACGACCCGGCACATGCGCCGAAGGTGGACCACTCCACCGCCGGGGCGAAGGAGGCCAAAGACCTGGGCGACCCGTTTGCCGCGTTCGCCGTGGCGGGCCACCACGCGGGGCTGATGAACATGGGCGGCAAGGTGTCTACGAAGGACGACGGCACGCTCTACGGGCGCTGCAAGAAGGAGCTTACCGGCTCGCTCGACTACTCCGCCTGGCGCGGGGAGATCGCCATCGATCCGAAACTTTCCTTCCCCGCCTGGCTCGATCTCCGAGACGGCTTCGCCGGGCAATTTTACACGCGGATGCTCTTCTCCTGCCTGGTGGACGCGGACTTCCTCGACACGGAGCGCTTCCTCCAGGGCGAGGCGGCGCGCGGCGGCGGGGAGCCGATGGCGGCGCTGCTGGAGAAGCTGCGCACCCACGTCGCGCCCTGACTGGCGCAGCCGGAAGGCGCGCTGAACACCCGCAGGAGCGAGATTCTGCAGCGCTGCCTGGACGGCGCGGCGAGGGAGCCCGGGCTGTTCACGCTGACGGTGCCCACCGGCGGCGGCAAGACGATCTCCTCGCTGGCCTTCGCGCTGGCCCACGCCGCGCGCCACGGCCTGAAGCGCGTGATCTACGTGATCCCCTTCACCAGCATCATCGAGCAGAACGCGGAGGTCTTCCGCGGCATCCTCGGCGCGGAAAACGTGGTCGAGCACCACTCCAACGTGGACTTCGACGGCGAGGACTGCGACGAGCATTTGCTTCGACAGAAGCTCGCCACCGAGAACTGGGACGCGCCGGTGATCGTCACCACCGCCGTGCAGTTCTTCGAATCGCTGTTCGCGTCGCGGGGCTCCCGCTGCCGGAAGCTCCACAACATCGCGGAGTCGGTGGTGATCTTCGACGAGGCGCAGCAGATTCCGCTCAACTACCTGCGCCCATGCGTGGCGGCCATCGCGGAGCTGGCGAAGCACTACCGCGTCAGCGCGGTGCTCTGCACGGCCACCCAGCCCGCGCTGGAGGGGATGCTGGGCGAGTTTGCGCCCGGGCTCCCCGTGCGCGAGCTCTGCCCGAACGCGGGCGGCATGGCCGAGACCTTCCGCCGCGTGCGCTTCGCCTGGCACGGCAAGCTGGGCGACGATGCGCTGGCCGAGGCGCTGGCGAAGCGCGAGCAGGTGCTCTGCATCGTCAACACCCGCGCCCGGGCGCAGGCGCTGTGGGAGATGCTGCCCGAGGACAGGCGCTTCCACCTCTCCACGCGAATGACCGCGGAACACCGCAGCGCCGCGCTGGCCGAGATCAGGCGCAGGCTGGATGCTGGCGAGGTCTGCCGGGTGATCTCGACCTCCCTGATCGAGGCGGGCGTCGACGTGGACTTCCCCGAGGTCTGGCGCGAGCTGGCGGGGCTGGACTCCATCCTCCAGGCCGCGGGCCGCTGCAACCGCGAGGGCAGGCGCCCGGCGGAGGATTGCCCGGTGCACGTCTTCCGGGCCGAGGGGAAGTCGCCGCCGATGATCCAGCAGAACGCCGACGTCACGGGTATCATCCTCGACGACCACCCGGAGGTCGACTCCCCCGAGGCCATCCGCGCCTACTTCACGGCGCTGCGCAACCTGATGGGCCGCAAAGCCATCGATTATCGAAACATCCTGGCGCTGTGCGCTGAATTTCAGTTCCGCGATGTGAGCGAGCGTTTTCACGTCATCGACGACGATGCGACGCCCGTCTACATCCCCACGGAGGGCAGGGACGGCAACGCGAAGCTGCTCGACGCGCTGCGCGCGGGCGAAGTCAACCGGTCGCTGATGCGGAAGCTGAGCCGCAGCGCGGTCAACGTCTACCGAGACGCTTTGAAAGGACTCTATGAATCCGGCAAGCTGGAGCGCACGCCCAGCGGCGCGTTCATCCTCGCCGATTCCTCCCTCTACGACGAGGCGCGCGGCCTGACGCTCAAATACGAAACCGGCAACGCGCTGTTCATTTGAGGCAGCACCCAACCGCGAACCTTGAAAACTACATACTGGGTAATTCTCTTCCCACCTAATGCTGAACGCAATAATTCCAATCGTAGTATAATTATACTGACGAATCGTACTTGCCAAAATGCGCGATTGAGACAACACAAGAGAAAGGAAGTGATGTACTTGCCCATCAAGATGGAAGTGTGGGGCGACTATGCCCTCTTCACCCGGCCAGAGATGAAGGTGGAACGGGCGTCTTACGACGTGCCCACGCCCAGCGCGGCGCGGGGGATGATCGAAAGCGTATTCTTTCACCCTGGGATGAAATGGATCGTCGATCGGATTTACGTGCTCAATCCCATCCGCTTTACGAACCTCCGGCGCAACGAAGTCAAATCGAAGATCTCGGCGAGCAACCTGCTCGCGGCGGTCAACGGCAGGGCCGATCCCCTCTACATCGCCACGTCCCAGGACATCCAGCAGCGCGCGGCGCTGATGCTGAAGGATGTACACTACGTGTTCGAGGCCCACTTCGAGATGACCGACCGGGCTGGCCCCACCGACAGCCCGGCCAAGTTTCAGTGCATGACCGAGCGGAGGCTGCGCAAGGGGCAATGCTACTCCCAGCCCTACCTGGGCTGCCGGGAATGCACTGCCCACTTCGGGCTGTGGGAGGGCGGCGACATCCCCGCCATCCCCGAGACCCGCGACCTGGGCTGGATGCTCTACGACATGGACTATACCAACCCCGAGGACATTCAGCCAACCTTCTTCCGCGCCCAGATGGTCAACGGCGTGATCGATCTCACGAAGGACTGCGAGGTGGTTCGATGATCCTGCAAGCGCTGGTCGAGCTCTACGACCGCCTGGCGGAGAAGGGCGAATTGGAGCGCCCCGGCTGGCAGCCGGTGAACGTATCCTATGCGCTGCAAATCAATGATTCTGGCGAGCTCGTGCGCGCGGTGTCGCTGCTGGTGCCCACGATGCGCGGCAAGAAGGAAGTCTTCGCGCCGCGGAGGATGAACGTGCCCGCGCCGGTCAAGCGCACCGTAGGCATCGCCGCCAACTTCCTCTGCGACAACTCCAGCTACCTGCTGGGCGTCGACCAGAAGGGCAAGCCCGAGCGCGCGCGCAACTGCTTCGCCGCGTGCAAAGAGCTTCATGAAGCGCTGCTCTCCGGCTGCGATCACCCCGCCGCGAAGGCGATCCTGCGCTTCTTCGAGCGCTGGAGACCCGAGGAGGCGGACAGGTGCGCCGCGCTGGAAGATTGCCGGGAGGAGATCACCTCCGGCGCGAACCTGGTGTTCATGCACGGCGGCGAATTCGCCCAGGACATTCCCGAGCTTCGGCAGGCATGGGACGACGCCTACGGTGAGAATGCGGACGCCCCGGAGATGCGCTGCCTGGTGACCGGCGAGCGCGGGCCCATCGCGGTGCTGCACCCGGCGATCAAGGGCGTGCGCGGGGGCCAGCCCACGGGCACGTCGCTGGTGTCCTTCAACGCCCGCGCCTTCGAGTCCTACGCCCACGACGAGGGCCAGGGCGCAAACGCCCCGGTGAGCGCCCGCGCGGCCTTCGCCTACGGCGCGGCGCTGAACTGGCTGATCGGCAATGAGAAGAATCGCGTCCTTCTGGGCGACACCACCGTCGTATTCTGGGCGGAGGACGCCGAGCCGGCCTATCCGATGTGCTTCAGCTTCATGCTCAACGGCGGGGACAGCGACACCTTCTCCCAGCGCGACCTCACCGACGCCATGAAGAAGCTCGCCAGCGGCCAACCTGTGGACTGGAACGGCGTTCCGCTGCATCCGGAGAACCGCTTCTACATCCTCGGTCTCGCGCCGAACGCCGCGCGGCTCTCGGTGCGCTTCTTCCTCTGCGACAGCTTCGGCGCCTTCGTGGAGCACATGCGGGAGCACTACGAGCGGTTGGAGATCGTGCGCCCGGCCTACGACACCCAGGAATCGCTGCCCCTGTGGCGGCTGCTGAGCGAGACGGTGAACCAAAACGCGCGCGACAAGTCTCCCCTGCCCCGGCTGCCGGGCGAGACGATGCGCGCGATCCTCTCCGGCGCGCCCTACCCGGAGACGCTCTACACCCAGGTGCAGCTTCGCCTGCGCGCAGGCGACGAGCTCTCCCGGGGCAAGGCGGCCATCGTCAAGGCGTACCTCATCCGAAATACCGCGGGCTGCGCCCGCTATCCAGAATACAAGGAGGCTTTGCAAGTGGCACTCAACGAGAATAACACCAGCATTCCCTACCTGCTCGGGCGGCTGTTCGCGGTGCTCGAGCGCGCCCAACTCAAAGCGGCGAACTACAGCATCAACACGACCATTCGAGACCGCTACTTCAATTCGGCAAGCTCCACCCCCGCCGTGATCTTCCCCATATTGGTCAATCTGCATCAGGCGCACTTCAAAAAGCTGAAGCCCCAAGATCAAAAATTCTATGGCGACCTGGTCAAGCAGATTTACAACGGCATTGGAGACAATATGCCAAACCGTCTGAGCTTGCAGGAACAGGGCGTGTTTCAAATCGGCTACTACCATCAGGCGCTAAAGCTCGAATACAAACCGAATTTAGAACAAAAGAAGGAGGAGAACTGAGATGTCCGAGCCCATCCAGAATCGCTACGACTTTATCATTCTGTTCGACGTGGAGAACGGCAACCCCAACGGCGACCCCGACGCGGGCAACATGCCCCGCATCGACCCCGAGACCGGCCTCGGCCTGGTGACCGACGTCTGCCTCAAGCGCAAGATCCGCAACTACGTGGCCACCGTCAAGGAGGGGGAGCCGGGCTACGGCATCTACATCCAGGAGGACGTGCCGCTCAACACCCTCGATAAGAAGGCGCTGGATTACATCGGCTGCACCGACCTGAAGGGTCTCAAGAAGGCCGACCCGGACGCCGACCGCAAGATCATGAACTTCATGTGCGGCAACTTCTTCGACGTGCGCACCTTCGGCGCGGTGATGACCACCTTCGTCAAGGCAGCGCTGAACTGCGGCCAGGTGCGCGGCCCGGTGCAGCTGGGCTTCGCCCAGAGCATCGACCCCATCGTGCCCCAGGAGGTCACCATCACCCGCGTGGCCATCACCACCGAGGCCGACGCCGAGAAGAAGGGCACCGAGATGGGCCGCAAGCACATCGTCCCCTACGGGCTGTACCGCTGCGAGGGCTTCGTCTCCGCGAACCTCGCCCGCAAGACCACCGGCTTCAGCGAGGAGGACCTCGCGCTGCTCTGGCAGGCGATCCTCAACATGTTCGAGAACGACCGCTCCGCCGCCCGGGGCATGATGGCCGTGCGCGAGCTGATCGTGTTCAAGCACGACAGCGAGCTGGGCAACGCCCCCGCCCACAAGCTCTTCGACGCGGTGAAGGTGGCACGCATCGACCCCACCGCCCCCGCCCGCAGCTTCGCCGACTACCGGGTCGAAGTCGACGAATCCAGGATTCCGGAGGGCGTGCACTGCACGCGCATGGCGTGAGCGAGCGGGAGCCCATCCAGCTTTCGGAGCTGCAGCACTTCGCCTTCTGCCGCCGCCAGTGGGCGCTGATCCACATCGAGGAGCAGTGGGCGGACAACGAGCGAACCGTGGACGGCGACCTCTTTCACCGCCGCGCCCACGACGCGGAGCAATTCGAATCCCGGGGCGATCTGCTGATCGCCCGGGGGCTTCGCGTGCAGTCCCGGCGGCTGAACCTGACCGGCGTCTGCGACGTGGTGGAGTTCCACAGCGACCCGAAGGGCGTCTCCCTGGCCGGGCGCGATGGTCTTTGGCGGCCCTACCCCGTGGAGTACAAGCGCGGTTCTCCCAAGCCCGGCGACGCGGACATCCTCCAGCTCTGCGCCCAGGCGCTCTGCCTGGAGGAGATGCTGCTGTGCGACGTCCCCGAGGGCAGCCTGTTCTATGGCGAGACCCGCCGGCGCGAGCGCGTGGAGTTCATGCCCGAGCTGCGCGGCCGCGTGGAGGAGATGCTTGCCGAGATGCAGGCGCTTCGCGAGCGCGGCCACACGCCCAGGGCGAAGCCCTCGAAGGGCTGCAACGCCTGCTCGCTGAAGGACGTCTGCCTGCCGAAGCTGAGCAAGCTGCCCAGCGTCGGCCACTACCTTCGAACCCAGATGCGGGAGGACACATGCGAAAGCTCCTGAACACGCTGTTCGTCACCAGCGAGGACAGCTACCTCGCCCTGGAAAACGAGAACGTGGTCGTGCTCGCCGATGACGAGCGGCGCGGCCAGTTTCCGCTGGCGATGCTCGAATCCATCGTCAGCTTCTCCTACAAGGGCGCGAGCCCGGCGCTGATGGGTGCGTGCGCGAAGCGCGGCATCCAGCTGAGCTTCTTCACCCCCAACGGCCGCTTCCTCGCCCGAAGCTGCGGCGAGGACCGCGGCAACGTGCTGCTGCGCAAGGAGCAGTACCGAATCTCCGACGACCCCGCGCGGAGCTGCCGCATCGCCCGCAACTTCATATTCGGCAAGATCTACAACGACCGCTGGATGCTGGAGCGCACGCTGCGGGACCACGCGCTGCGCGTAGACGCGGAGGCAATGAAGCGCGTCTCCCTGCAGCTGCGCGAGCAGCTCCCCGCCATCTCCGCCGCCGAGAACCTGGATTCGCTGCGCGGCCTGGAGGGCGAGGCCTCGGCGCGCTACTTCTCCGCCTTCGACGGCATGATCCTGAACCAGAAGGAGTCCTTCTCCTTCCGCGAGCGCAGCCGCCGCCCGCCGCTGGACAACGTAAACGCCGTGCTCTCCTTCGCCTACACGCTGCTTTCCAACGACTGTGCCGCCGCGCTGGAGGGCGTCGGGCTGGACTCC
>CANQGC010000083.1 GCA_947600345.1 uncultured Clostridia bacterium | reverse complement strand
CCGATCAGCTCCATGATGGGCTGCTCTTTCACCAGCCGCCGGAAACGCTGCTGCACCACTTCGGGTTTGAGGTTGTTATAAAACTTCTTGATGTCCGCCTCCGCCGCGTACTTTGTGCCCTTCGGGTCGTCCTCCATCCAGTGCTGGATCGCGCGGATGCCGTGGGCAGCGCCGCGGCCGCGTATGCTGCCGCAACAAAAGCGATCCATGCCGCGCATCATCACCGGCTGCAGCACCTGGACCAGCGCGTGGTGTATGTACTGATCCGGCCACAGCGCCGGCTCGAATAGCTGCCGCCATTTTCCGCTGGCCTTGTCGTAGTGCATCCAGCTGCGCATGGGTTTCGGCTCCCAGCCGGCCTTGATGATCTGCCGCAGCTCTTTGATTCGTTCCGCTTTCGTTTCGTCCACCCACAGCACAAAGCGGTTCGGTATGCCGCGGGTGGTCCTGTGTGACGCATTGACTTCCTCAATGGCGCGCGCGAGGTTGCCCTCGCTTAGCAGGAGCGGGTAAAGTCCATTAGCCCGTTGCAAGGTTATCACTTCCTTGTCGCCTCGCGGATGTTCGCATACACTGGATATGCACGCTACTAGGCCGCGTCCATACGGCGAGATTTTTACCATGTGGTACGCGAGAGACTGCGCCGGGGAAAACCTGTGATAATTGACAAGGTGTGGGCGCCGATGTTGCCGTTCGTGTTGCTGGTGCTCGTATTGTACTGGTAAAGGATGCCCCTGTTGCGGTCGTGGTTGTTGTAGCTGCCGCCAGCGAAGATCACGACGTTGCTGGAGCTGGTGTTGAGGTTGCAGTAATCGGCCACGAAGGGCGGTAAAGAAACCGGCACACTTTGCGCAGTCAGTCCCGACGCGACCGCACAGGCTGCAGCCGCGATTTTGTTGTGAATTGCTTACGGCCCAGCGCCGAAGCGCTAGGCCGTGTCAGGTTTCCGGGGGCTGCGGCCCCCGCGCCCCCTATGGGCGTTTATAGAAGTGGGCGCCGATGCTGCCGCTCGTGCCGCTGGTGCTCGCATTGTACTGGTAAAGGACGCCCCCGCCGCGGTCGTGGTTGTTGCAGCCGCCGCCAGCGAAGATCACGACGTAGCTGGAGCTGGCGTAGAGGTAGCAGTAATCGGCCATATAGGTCGATTCGCTGCCGCCGGTCTCCGTCGTCAGTAGGTGCCACTCGAAGCCCTCCGTCTCGGAGAACTTGACCGCTTTCATCCAGCCCGTGCTGGCCGGTACGCGGCCCACCAGCGTGCCGCCCGTGCCGCCGGCCATCGCGCTGTAATCCGCCGGGTTAGAGCTTACGTAGATGTCGCCGCTCGCGGTGCGAACGCCGGCCAGCCAAAAGTACACGTTCGACCAGACGCCCTCCACGCCGTACAGCTTGACCTCGCCGTAGGTTTCGCGCGTCGCTGCGGACGTGCCCGTCGGGTAGTCCAGCGAGTCCGTGGCGCCGGTGTTCGCCTTGCTGCTGGTCGCGCCGCAGCCGTAGCCCACCACGGCCTGGGAATCCCAGTCGGCATACTCGACGATATACAAAAACCATAGCGTCATGAGCAGCGCGTCGTCCCAGCAGATGTAGCCGTCGCCCAGCGCGGCGATGCCGTCGATGGCCTGTTTACAGGTCATGCTGCTTTTCGGCATTACGCCGGGCTTGCTGCTGTAATCGTCGCCGCAGGCGTACTTGCCGACGAGGATGTAGTCCACCTCGCCCTTACTATCGCCGCGGTCGGCGAACGCCGGCGCGGGCTTGAAGCCGGCGCGGGCGTAGTCCGCGATCCGCACGTAGGGATAGCCGCCCTGCATACCGGCGTCTACCCAGAATTTTTTGAACTTGCGGCAGTGATTGACGCCGTCCATCTGGTCGCTGGTGTTCCACGGGTCATAGCTCGCAAAGGGACTGTGGCCCTGGATGCTGGGCGTCGCCGCGACCGGGTCCTCGTACAGCGCCGCGTCGTCGGTGCGCGTCCATTTCGTGCTGGGGCCGCCCTCGTATTTCACGCCCCAGGTGTGCCCGAACATCACCGTCACGCCCAGCGAGCACGTGGCGCCGGTGTAGTTTTCGGTTTCGCCCAGCGTGATCGTGATGCTGGCGCTGCCCTGACTCACGCTCTTTAGGGTCAGCTTCTTTTCGGCGCGCTCGATGGTCACGCACGTGGCCGTGCCGATGCTGATCTGGCCGTCGCCGGTCCATTCCAGGTTTGCGGTGGCCGTGGTGCCCGCCTCGCCGCTGATCTCCAGCTTTTGCGGCGTGACGCTTATGCTGCCCGTGGCGCGCTCGATCTGCACGGTGATCTGCGCTTCGGCGGCCTTGTGGTTTGTGCCCTGGGCGGCGCGCACCGTTACGGTGGCCTCGCCCTCCTGGACGCTTACGATCACCAGCTTGTCGCCCTCCACGCTGGCCGTGGCCTTTTCCGGGTTCAGGCTCTCGGCGGATAGCTCGCCGTCGCCGGTGCGGGTGATCGTGATGGTCTTGTTCACGGTGCCCATAACGCCCTTCACCGTCAGCGACTCCGCCGAAAGCTGCACGCCGCCCTCCGCGCGCTCGATGGTCCAGGGCACGCGCACGCCGCCGGAGTAGTCCACCACGCCCACCACCTGGATGTAGTAGGTGCCGGCCTGGGTGGCCGGCTCGCTCACCACGTAATAGTCATAGGTTTCCGTCAGCGGCACGTCCGCCAGCGTCACGCTCTTGACCTTCGGCTCGTGCTGCTCGCCGTCCCAGGTGACGCTGGTGAAATCCAGCACCACCTCGGCGTCCTTCAAGCTCTTTCCGCCCGCGCTGGGCAGGTTCGCCAGGTCCTCTTTCGTGGCGTAGCCTTGCAGCGTTTCGGCCAGGCTTTCGCCGCTGACCAGCCCCTGCAGGTCGTCCTTCTTTGCGTAGCTCTCCAGGTCGTCTTTCGTGGGCAGCTCGGCAAGCTGGGCCTTTGTGGCGTAGTCGTTCAGGTCCTCCCGTGTGGGCAGCTCGGCCAGCTCCGCCTTTGTGGCGTAGTCGTTCAAGTCCTCGCTGCGCGCCAGGCCGTCCAGGTCCTCTTTCTTTGCGTAGCCGCTCAGGTCCACGGCGGTGCTGCCGATGCGCTCCGGCTTGCCGTCGATCTTCATCCATTCGTCGTAGACGTCGTCCTGGCCGGGGCTTTCCGCCGGCACCAGGTAGAGCACGTCGTCGGCCATCTGCTCCGGCTCCGGCAGCACTTCGGCGATCTGTTTGTGCAGGCCGGTGCCCGCCGCGGCCTCGTTCGCCCGCGCCGCAGCTTCATCCGCCAGCCGCGCGGAGGTGTCCGCCTTGCCCGCCGCTTCGGTGGCCTTCTCGCCCGCCAGCGTGGCCTCCTGCGCGGCTTTCTCCGCGGCCTGGGATTGCTTCTCGGCCTCGCCCGCGGCCGCTGTGGCGGCCTCTGTGGCCGTCTGGGCCTCTTTCACCGCCACCTGCACGCTGGTCTGGGCCTCCTGCACGGCGTCCTGCACGGTGGTCTGGGCCTCCTGCACGGCTGTCTGCACGCGGGTCTCCGCCGCCTCTGCGGCGGCGTCCACCTTGCCGGTGGCGTCGTCCGTGATGCGCTGGACGGTCTGGTCCATTTCGTCCAGCGCCTGCTGCAGATCGTCGCCGAACTGCTGCAGCTGCTCGCCCGCCTTGTTTGCCAGATCGGCGGCCTGCTCGATCTGCTCTTTGGCGGTCGCGGCGTTTTCGGCCAGTATCTTGTTCGCGTTGGTCGTCACCTGATCCACGGCGCGCTGGGCGTTTTCGGCGGCGGTGTTTGCCTTGCCCGTGGCCTCGTCCGCCTTGTTCGCGGCGTCAATCGCCTGCTGGGCGTACTGCAGCGCCAGCTCCGCCGCGCCCCGATCGCTGCGCACGTCGGTCTTTTTGTACTCGCGGGCCTGGTCGTCGAACTCCCACCACCAGCCGTCCTCGTCCACGTAGGGGCTTTTGCCGTCCTCGCCGCGGTAGGCCGCGCCGGACAGCTCGACGCTTATGGTCCGGGGCGCGTAACCTTCCATCGGTTCGTCCTCGCTCGCCTGGGCGGCCTGGGCCGCCAGCATTTCCTTCGGGTCCATCCAATTCACCTCCTGATGTCGGCCGCGCCACGCCACTGCGGGCGCGTCGCGGCTACGGGCGGCAAGTCCTTCGGAATTGCTCGCCCTAGTCGGCCCCTTCGGGGCCTCCCTTCTAAACTCTCGCCGCGATGTCGGTAACGACAAAGGGCGGCATATCCCTGGTTCCGCTGTAAACGCTGTAAACGTTGTCGCCGTCGTCCGGGGCGATCACCTCATTGGTTTCCGGGTCGCGGTTCGGCTCCGTCACAATGCGCAGGTCCCATTTGTGCGATGCGATGGGCAGCTCGCGGGTGTCATGATTCGTCAGCCGTATGTGCACCTCGTTGTCCACCACGTCGAACGCCTTGGTCAGCAGGTATTTGTTGGTGGCGCTGCCGGCGGTTGCGTTGCGGATGCCGAACACACCCACGGTGCCCACGGGCAGCCGGCCGCCGCAGATCAGCTTGACCGCAAACTCGGCGGTGTCGCCCTGCGGCAGCGTGATCTGACCGGTGGCGGTGTCAAGATTAAACATAGCCTCGCCTCCTATGCCTTTGTGTAGTCCAGTATCAGCATAACGTCCACGTTGCCCGTGATCGCGCTGCCGATTGACAGGTGCAGCTCCGTGCCCGCGTCGCTGGGCACCAGGTACGGGGCCGCGTTGTAGGTGTCCCCGCCGCGGCTCGTATAGGGCAGGTTGTAGATGCTGGAGCCGGTGCGCAGGCTGCCCTCGATGCGCAAAAGCGTGTCCACCTTGTCGGGCAGCGTCCCCAGCAGGCGGTTGCCGTTGCCCGTCACGGAGCACACAATTACATAGCGGTAGATGGGTTTGCCGCCGATCCAGTGGCCGCCGGTCTCCACCTCGCCCAGCGCGTAGTTGTTCACGCCGTTGATGCCGCCGTAGAAGAATGATCTGTAATCCTCCGCGACCTCAAAGCGCTTGTCCCCTGGCGTGGCGCTGGTGCGGCGGCCGATGCCCACGCCGAACTTCTCCACGTTCATGTAGCCGCCGGCCTTGTAGACGGTGCCCACGGCCTCCACGGTCTCGAAGTAGTCCGCAATGATCACGCGCACGTCGATGGTCTGGGCCGCGGAATAGTAGCGCGTGTCCAGGCTGCGGTCATTGGTGCGCATGATGCGCGTGCCGTCGCTGCCGCTCAGTGCGTTCAGCGCCTGGCCGGTGTCGTCGCGCTGTATGCGCATGGTCCAGGCGTTCTTTCCCGCCAGGGCGCTGATACTGGCGTCCATCGTGATCCAGATCGTCTCGCCGTCGTCGGCCAGCAGGTAGCTGCGGCTGCCGTCGTCGTTTACCACGGTCTTGTAGCGCTGGGGCAGGTATTGCGCGATGGTCGGCGGGGAATAGGCCAGCACGCTGACGCCCGTGGTGCAGCTGGTGCTCCTGGGGTTGTTTGAATACGGGTCCACCGTGACCTTGAAGGTATAGCTGTATATGCCGGATTGCTTCGGCTCCGGCAGGTCGATATGAATTGTCTGCTCCGCCTCCGAGTATTGGTAAACCGGCATCAGCGTCGCCTTGTATTCTTCGGTTTCGCCGTTCGGAGCGCGCACGGTCAGCACGGCCTCGCCGGTGTTGGCGTACATATCCAGCTGATTGTAGCGGAACGTCAGCCGGGGCAGGCTGCGATTCTGTACCATGCTGCCGAAAAAGCCGTAGGGATTTTTCGGGTGCAGGTCCTCGATGGGCGTAACCGGCGAACACTGGGGCGCAAAGTGCTGCGCGAAAACGGAATAGCCGGTAACGTGTTCGATCATCCTGCGCGCGCCGGCCGCGCTCATTACGCGCACGATGAAATCAAAGCGGTGCATGTTGGTGCCCATCGAAGCGCCGGAAAGCGCTTCGATCTGCTGGCGGGTCTGCTGGGTCAGCGTGATCCCCTCAAAGGTCAGGGTTTTCGACTTGCCCCTGGCGATGGTGGTTTGCAGCTGGGTCGGTCCCTCATAGTCCAGGTGGTATTCGGTGATCCACTGCTCCAGCTTGTTGTCGTCGTAGGCCATGCTGCCCCAGTACTCCGGGGGCAGCCACATCATGTGGATTTCTACGGTGTCCGTCGCCGCCAGGGATTGATTGCTGCCCATTTTCAGCTTCATGGTCAGGTTGATGGTTTCGCCGATGACCAGCGAGTCCCAGCCCAGGCGCACGCCGTTCGGCCATAAGATGTCACGATCAGAAATTGTCATTCGTGCGTGCCTCCCTTACTCCGCGTCGGTCCATACCATGCCGCCGCTGCTGGTGGCCTTGATCAGCATATCGCCCACCTGCACGCCCTGGGTCTCCAGGCGGTCGCGCCGGAACGAGCCGACCGGCTGCGCCATATCATTGCGGTAGATGTGATAGCCCACCTCGTCGGTCACGGTGCGCCATATGCTGGCCGGGTGCTGGATGCCCTGGGCGTCGGTCCAGGCGGGCTTGCTGATGATCAGGCCCCGCTCGTCGTCGAACACAAACCACTTGGCCAGCGTGTCCGCGGTCTCCGTGATTTCCTGGGCGATGACCTTCAGGCTCCGGCCGCCCAGTATGCGGCTCGTGGTCAGTATGTCGATAAAGCCCTGGCGTGCGAAAAGCTCGTCCACGTCGATTCTGGCGGCGTCGATCTTGTTGATCAGCGCGAACGTGGCCAGCAGGTTTGTGGTGCGCAGGTCCTGGGCGGTGATCTGGGTGCCCAGGATCACCTCGCCCGCGTTGGTCATGCCCGCGCTGGCCTCGCCCGCCGTGACCGTTACCTGCGATGCGGATATGTTGCCGCTCTCGTCCACGTCCAGGTGGTAGTAGTTGCCGTCGCTGGCCTTGATCACCAGGTCGCCGATGGCCGCGCCCACCATCTGGGCGTAGCCCACGGCCAGATTCTGGATATACACCTCGCCCATTTCGCCGAAAGTCAGGTGCATCGCTTCGGCCAGCAGGTGCTGGATCGTGGCCTGGTCGAACTCCGCGCTGCCGGCGATCAGCACCTGGATGCGCGCCAGCTGCGCGGCCAGCTCGTCGGTGGTGATCGTGCCCGCGGTGATCTCACTGGCGCGCAGCGTAAAGAAGTCGCCCAGCGCGGCGTAAAGCTCGTCGGTGGTGATCTTTTGCGCCACGATCTCCTGGATGCGCGCAGTCAGCGCCACGATGGTCTCCGCGTACAGCTGCTCGATGGTCGCCACGGCGATCTTTGCGTACTCGATGGTGGCGTCCCGCAGCGCGTCGCCGCTCAGCGTGCCGGGCGCGATCTTGCTGCCGTTCACGCCGCCGCTGGGGATGTTGTAGCTGTAAACCACTTGATCCAGGCTCTCCACGTCGCCCAGCGTGACCTTTTCGTATTGGCAGCGGATCGCGTCCCATTCGTAGCCCGTCACGCGCACGCGCGCGGTCAGGCCGATGGTGGAGTCGATCACGGTGACGGTGTCGTTCAGGTAAACGGCTTGCAGGCCGGCGTACTCGGCGAACTCCGCGCTGTTTTGCAGCAGCACGAAATCCACCTCCATGCCGTAGGTGGGCAGGTCCACGCCGTTGTCGGCAAAGTCCGCCTCCGCCAGCTCCCGCAGCTTCTTTCGGGCGGCGGTGGCGTTCTTAAACGTGGTCTCGCCGTCGGCGTCCTTGTCCACCACCTTCACGTCGTAGTCGATTTTTTGCACGTAGGGGATCGCGTAGTCATTGATCCGGGGCGAGTCCACGTAATTCGCGCCCTCCAGAAACAGGTCCTTGCTGTCCTTTGTCTTGCCCACGGGGATGATGCGCGTCACCAGATTGCTGCCATCGCTCGTCACCTTGACCGCCTTTAGGTTCTTCCCGCGGCGGATCGTGACGCCGCTGTCCCTGGGCTTGTCCTCCACCACATAGAGGTCGTAATTGTCCCGCAGCAGCAGGGTGCCGGTCTGGGATAGCACGCCCTCGTCCGGGTCCAGCATACATTCGATGGGATTCTTCCAGCCATAGTCGCCGGTGATCTTTTTCTGCAGCGGCTCGTCGGCTACGATGTGCAGCTCGAACTCGTGCTGGGTGGCCAGCCGGTCCCAGACCGACTCCAGCACCGTGCGCGCCACGGTTTTCTTTTCCACGTTGTAGCCGGAATTAACCAGCGTCGCGCGCAGGTCGTAACTTATGTGCATCGCCTTGACGGTGGCCGTGCCCTTTTCGCCGTCCAGCTCCACGGAGTAGGCGCGGAAAAGCTGCTCCCGGCACTGTTCCCGCTGGATGCCCGCCGGGTGGATGATCTGGCCGTTCCATACGTTCTCCTGGATCGTGCCGGCGCTGGTCAGGTATTTGCTATTCACCCAGCCGCTCTTGCCGCCATTCTGGGCGACCACCTTGTATTGGCTGCCGCTGCGCCCGATCTCGTTCACCAGCGCGCCGTTCTTTAGCTTTGCCAATTTCTTCCGCTTGCCCGATGCCTTATTGAAAAGCCCCAGGCCGGACTTCGCGCCGGTCACTTTCCAAACGGTTCGGGTGACGAGGCCGCCGCTCACGCCCTCCGTCTCGTACAGCGGCGACTCGCGCGTGGGCACCGGGGCCTTGATGATGCAGCCCACCTCCAGCTGCGCCCAGCGCAGGTTGAAGCCGGGCGCGTCGCGCACCAGGGCGCGGCTCGTCACCGGGTCGATGGGCTGCACCAGCTCCAGCTCAAATTCGCCGCAGGACTCCTCCGTCACCTTGCAGCTGATCGGCGTCAGCACGCCCAGGCCGTTCGTAGAAAAGTCGTCGCAGTCCTGCGGGTAAATGCAGATCGCCATAGCCTCGCCTCCCCAAAAATAGAATCATTTCCGGCGGCGTGTACGCCGGAAATGGTTTCCCCCGAAGGTGGAACCGAAGGGGGAAACAATACCGACCAGTCAGGCCCCCGCCCGGAAATTCGTAAGAATTTCAGGGGGCCGCAGTCCTCCTCCCACGCACTGAAAATCCGCAGATTTTCAGTGCTATAAGCTCCTCCAGCGCGGCGTCACCGTCACGCGGGAAACCACGCCGGAAACCGCGGCGCCGCTGTCATCCTCGCCGCCCTCCAGCCACTGGATGTAGCTCAGTCCCGGCGGTATCTCCAGGAAATCGCCGTCCACCTTGTCGTTCGCCAGCTGCGCGCCGTCCAGCGTCAGCGCGTCCTGCAGCTCGCTGTCCACGATGATGCCTTTCTCCACGTCCCGAAAGAACATGGTCCGCTCCCCGATGGTCATGGAAAAGCTGCCGCTGCCCTCGATCTTGATGCGGGGCAGGGACGGAGCGCTGCCGGGGTTGTTCAGCAGGCTCAGGCTCGCGGTGTAGCTGGCCTCCGGGGAATTGTCCAGATACCAGTAGGGCCGGCAGCGCCAGGTGATCGTAAAGCGCCGGTGTTCCCGCGCTGCGATCACGCGCTCGGCCTCGATCTGATTGGTGGGCCGCCCGATGTAGTAGCCGCCGGGGCGGTTCGGAAACGTCAGCTGCCCCTCGCCCCGCAGCCACGCCACAAAGGCGTCCCATTTCGTCAGATCGCGCACCCAGCAGTCCGCCGCCAGGGTCAGGTCCTCGTAAACACAGTCGCCCTGCAGCATGGTCAGGCTGCCGCTGCGGCCGATGACCTCCTCGTATTCGGCGCGCTCCTCCGCCACGGTGATGTCCGGCAGCTTCTCCACGTAGACGCCGAAGTCCGTGCACTTCTTCCCGTCTTTTGCGAAATAGTCCAGCACTTACACCGCCCCCTTGTCGTAAAGGTAGGCGCGGTCCTCCGGCTTGTCCTCGTAGAAAATGCGCTTATTCTGGTACGCCGCATAGTCATGCTCCAGATTCGCGCCGGGGCTGTTTTCCCAGCCGTGCAGCATAAAGATCGCGTCCGCCGCCTCCAGCATCGCCAGGCACATCGGCATATACTGATTCTTCGGCAGGCCGATGGGCAGCATACCGGGGTTCAATACCACGTGCCCGCGGTTTTCCAGTATGCAGTGCGTATTGTTGAAGTGGTTTCTGCCCAGGTCCGGCAGTCCCGTCATCTTGCCGCTCAAATAGATTCGCATGGTTTCGCCTCCTCTAGCGCTTGCCATATCCGCGCTGGCGGCGGCGGGTCAGGCCGGCGATCTCGTAGGCCAGGCCGCGCACGTCGCTTTGATCGTTCGCGTTCAGGTTCGCCACGTTGACGTTGATGCTGTTGTCATCGCTGCTCATCACGGTCGAATTGTTCACGGTGTTCGCGGGCTTGCGGGCGTTGCCGTACAGCGTCGCCATATCCCGCTCCAGCAGGTCCTCGCTCACGGTGGGCCAGTTTTTCTCACCGCGCTCCAGGCCCTTGCCGAACATCGTGGTCAGGCTCTCGGCGACCTTTGACGGGCTATGAATTTGCCATGCGCTTCGGAACGCCGCCGTGATCTGATTGGCGTAGGCGCGCGCCTGGG
>CANQGC010000082.1 GCA_947600345.1 uncultured Clostridia bacterium | reverse complement strand
GTTCTTCAACGGCTATCGCCCGCAGTTCTACTTCCGCACCACGGACGTTACCGGCAACATCAAGCTGCCGGCGGGCGTTGAGATGGTGATGCCCGGTGACAACATCGACATGGAGATCGAACTGATCACCCCCATTGCCTGCGAGGAAGGCCTCCGCTTCGCTATCCGCGAAGGCGGCCGCACGGTGGGTTCCGGCGTCGTCACCAAGATCATCGAGTGATTCAGATATTTCCGAAGCTGCGGGGGAACTTCCCCCGCAGCTATTTTGTGTGCTTGAAATTTTGAAAAAAACCTTGACAGAAACATGAAACGAATGTAAAATATTCTCATCAGTCGCAGATACCTCCTGGGGGGGGGGTGTTATTTCAAGAGCATTTTCTCCCGGAACTCAGCGAAGAACGGGAGGAAAGGGACATGAAGCACACAATTCGAAAGTTGCTGGCGATCGCAATGGCGGTCGCGCTTATTTTTGGCTGCGCGGTGGCCGAGGGAAGCGCAGACGTCGAGGGGCTCTTTCAGGAAGGCCTGTCCGCCTACAGCAAGAACAACTACGAGGAGGCGTTGAAAAAACTCACCCCTGCGGCGACCGCAGGCTACGCCCCGGCGCAGTGCTACCTGGGCTCGCTGTACTTCGATGGCAGCGGCGTGGAGATGGACCGCGAGGAAGGTGTGGCATGGTGGACCAGGGCCGCCGAGCAGGGTGATGCCCTGGCGCAGGGCAATTTGGGCTTTGCCTACGCGGAGGGCATCGGTGCGAAGCAGGATCGAGAGCAATCCGTCAAGTGGTACATGAAGGCCGCCGAGGGAGATGAGGAGAATTCAGCGTTCACGCTGGAGAAGCTGGAGGAGATATCCGAGGATTCGAAGCTCGAGCAGGATTGCGCGCAGGTGCTCGATTGGTTCATAAGCGCCCACAGGCAGGGCGATGCCGATGCGCAGTACAATCTGGCAATGGCGTACATGGGCGGCGTCTTTGTGGATCAGGATTATGCGTTGGCGCGGAAGTGGCTCGAAAGGGCCGCGGATCAGGGCAGCGCCATGGCGCAGGCCGGCCTGGCCGCGATGCCCACGGAGGGCGCGATGGAGGAGGCAAGCCAGACCGAAGGCGGCGCGCTTCAAGAGCAGCTCGAGGTCAACGGCGCTTCCCCGGGCGAGGACGAGGCTGCGGAGGCTGAGGATTCCGCGGATTTCGAAGCGGCCGGCGATGAAGAAGAAGCCAGGGATATCGAGGAGGTCGAAGAACCCGAAGGAACCGAAGGAATCGAAGATTTCGGAGAGGATGCCGGCTCGACGGAGGAGATCACCGCCAGGGCTGCCGTCAAGGCGGCGCAGGAGGAGTTGAACAAGCTCGGATATGAGTGCGGAGCGCCGGACGGCATCGCAGGGGAGAAGACCCGCTCCGCCATCACTCAGTTCCAGCGGGACAACGGACTGACGGTGTCGGGCGTGCTGAACGCCGAGACGGCTGCCAGGCTCACGAAAATCCTCCGGGAAGCCAGGGAAACCTGACCCGCGCGCAAGGGTTCGCCCGGCGAGAAGAGACGAAATGTGCGCAGGCGCTGCCCAAGAGGAGGCGCCATCAAAGAGACATCGGCCGCGAAGGGCGGTCGATGTCTCTTTGTGCGGACCGAGAAGCTTCATTCGGATTTTGATTCCGCCGAACGGAGGCATGAGTGCTCGCGGTAGCTGCCTTCGACGGACTTTTGCCCCCATAGATTCAAGGGGCGGAAGCCTTCGTTTGTTGCGGGACGTTTGCGAGGCGAACCGAGGCGGTATTGGGAACGGAGGAGGGACTTTGGCCTCGCTCCGAGGCCAAAGCCCGGTCGTTCTCCAGCAGGGAGAAGCCAAGGAACCTCAGGTTCCTTGGCTTGACAGCAAAGTGGAATTCCAATATAATGCCAATAGAGGCCGCGAAAAGGGCGATCAAAATCTCCTGGGGGGGGGGTGGAAATGCTTCCTCCAGAATTCGAAAAAGAACGGGAGGAAGAAAAATGAAGCACATAGCTCGGAAATGGATGGCGATTGCGATGGCAATCGCGCTTGTTTTTGGCTGCGCGCTGGCGGACGCGGACGCGGAGGCCGGATCGACCCCCGTCGTTGTGGATGCGCAGAATTTCGCCGAGACCGTGGTGATGGACGGCGAGCAATGCAGGCTGACGATCACCAGCCCCGGCACGATCGAGGGAGATTTGCTGTGGTGGGGCATTCGCCTGGAAAACACGGCGGACGAACCGCTCACGTATTTCTGGCAATATTGGGAGACGTATGTCAATGACGAAATGATAGTGCTCGAACTCTACGACGCGAACGGTGAAGACATGGACGGTGAGACGTTTGAGCTCGAGCCGGGCGAGACATTCGAGGGGAAGATTGAACTGTACTGGTACGACTTCGTCCGCGTGGGCATCCGCGACGTGGAGGAGGTCGGCCTCTCGCTGGAAACCCGGTTGGAGAACAAGCATGGAGACTTGGAATGCACGTATTACAGAGGCGCATTTGCCTACTCCCCCGCGCTGAGTGTCATTGACGATTCCTACGCCGAGGAATTGGGGTATTTGAACAGCGAAAGTACCTACGAGGGATTGAGCGGGAAGAGCGTGCTCCTGGACGATGAAAACTGCTTCGTGAAGGTGCTCGGGTGCAGAAACTATCACGGTGGTTTTGACATGTACGCCACCTTTGAGAACCGGAGCGACGCGACGCTTGATGTGGATCTGACAAATATCCACCTGAACGGAGTTTCTGTCGATCCGGATGAATCCTACGCCCCCAACATCAGAGCAATCCTGGCAGCCGGGAAAAGGATTAGCGCCGTCAGCTTGTCCTTGGATGCCGAGGAGCTGGAGCCGTTCGGTATTTCGGAGGTGACGGACGTCGAAGGCAAGCTGTGGGTTTCCTGGGCTTATCCCGATCCCGAGAGGGGCGAGCTAGGTCGATACAGCGTGCCCGTGGAGCTGCATCTGGGGGACGCGGATTCTGCTGCCGCAAGCGCGGATGATACCGATGACGCAACGGTGGCAGAAATCGCGGACGAGGAACCGGTCGAAATCACCGAAAAGGAACAGATTCGGATCGTGCAGGAGATGCTAAACCAGCTCGGCTACGACTGCGGCACGCCGGACGGCATTGCGGGGAAGAAGACCCAGGCGGCGGTGACGCAGTTCCAGCGGGACAGCGGCCTGACGGAGACCGGTACGATCAATGCCGAGACGATCGCCAAGCTCGAGGAAGCGCTCGCGTAATTTTGCGCGGCCGCTCGAGCAAGAAACCCGGCGCGGGCTCAGTCCGCGCCGGGTTTGCGCGCTTCTGCCTTTAGTCGTGAATCGCCTTCTCCAAGCGCTCCAGCGC
The DNA here is from genome assembly GCA_947600345.1 of uncultured Clostridia bacterium. Taxonomy (GTDB): domain Bacteria; phylum Bacillota; class Clostridia; order Christensenellales; family Aristaeellaceae; genus SFTH01. The sequence goes on along the minus strand of CANQGC010000082.1, from coordinate 7,091 downwards.
TTCTTTCAGCGTCGCCCGCGGACAAGCCAGCACCACGCGCTGGAATTGCGCGCCGGCTTGGCCGAAGATCGCGCCGGAGTCGAGCCAGAGCTTGGCTTTGTTGACGATCAGGTCTTCGAGCGCGGCGGGTTCGAGTCCCAGCCCGGAGCAGTCCAGCCAGGCCAGGTAGGTGCCTTCGGGCTCCACCAATTTGATTTGGGGCAGGCGCTCGGCCAGGAAGGCGCGCAGGAAGGCGAAGTTGTCCAGTATGTAGGCCCAGCACTGCTCGAACCACTCCTCGCCTGCCGCGTAGGCCGCGCGGCAGGCGACCATGCCGAAGAGGTTGAGCTCGGAGCCGCCGCAGCGCGCGATCTCCGCCGTGAAGCGCTCGCGCAGCTCCGCGCCGGGGATCCAGATGTTGGACGCCTGCAGGCCCGCCAGGTTGAAGGTCTTGCTGGGCGCGGTGCAGACGATGGCGCGCTCCGCCAGCTCCGGCGCGGCCTTCAGGAGGATGCTGTGGGGATGGCCCGGATGGGCGAAGTCGCAGTGGATCTCGTCGGAGACCACGACCACGCCCCGCCTGGCGCAGATGCGGGCCATCTCCCTCAGCTCCGCCTCGGTCCAGACGCGGCCCACCGGGTTGTGGGGGCTGCAGAGTATGAACAGCTTCGCGCCGCTCTCGTCCAGCTTGCGCTCGAAGTCCGCGAAGTCGATCTCGTAGCGGCCCGCGCGGTAGATCAGCGGGTTCTCCACCAGCCTGCGGCCGTTCTCGCGAATCACCCGGTAGAAGGGTGGGTAGACAGGCGTCTGGATCAGCACCGCATCGCCGGGATGGGTCAGCGCGCGCACGGCCATCGCCAGCGCGTAAACCACGCCGGGCGTCTTGACCAGCCACGCCTCCTCGGGCCGCCAGCCGTGGCGGCGCTCGAACCAGCTCGCGGCGGCGGCGTAGTAGTCGCTCCCGGCGTCGCTGTAGCCGAAGATGCCGTGGCGGACCCGCTCGTTCAGCGCGTCCAGCACCGGCTGCGGCGCGGGGAAGTCCATGTCCGCCACCCAGAGCGGCAGCGCGTCCTCGGGTATGCCGTGCTCGGCAGCGGTGTCAAACTTGATGCAATCGGTTCCCCGGCGGTCGATGATCCTGTCAAAGTCGTAGCGCATAGATTTGTCCCCAGCTTTCATTTGAAATGGTGTGTCCCCTCCAGCATAACCCGAACGCCGGGAATTGTCAAGGCCAGCGTCCATCGCGAAAGGGCAGGCGCTCCGGATGGGCGCTTCGCAGGAAGCGGTGAAAACCTGCCCGTGAAGCGCGGGCAGGTTTTCCGTGTGGGGTGATAAGGGCCGTTGGGGCGCGGCTCACCGAAGTTCCTGGCGAAGCGCCCGGATCAGCGCGTCCACGTCGGCGGCCGGGACCAGCAGGTGGCGCAGGCCGTCGTCGGCCGCGTAGCTGTCCACGTCGTATTCACAGAAGGTGAATATGCGCTCGGCGCCGCTCTTGCCGGTCACCCGCAGCGTCAGCAGCAGGTTGCCCGCATCGCCGCCAGCGCGCGCGGTGGCGGTCAGGCCGCTCACGCGCTGCCAGAGGGATTCGGCGGGGTCGGGTTCGGTGCTTGCGTCCGGCGCGCCCGCCTCGGTCGCGTCCGCATCCGGCGAAGCTTCCGGGGCCTCTGCGTCCGGCGCTCCGGTGGCGTTGACCGCCGCGTCCGCGCCGTCCGTCGCTTCCGCTTCCTCTTCCGCCGGGAAGCGCAGCGTCTGGCCGTCCAGCTCGAATTCGAAGCTTTGGACGTCGCCGTATTCCAGCGCCGCCAGCTCGGGCCGCCAGAGGGAGTCCGCGCCCGCCGCCACGAGCTTCTGCGTGTCCTCGGTGGAGACGGTGTAGACCATGCGGGAGCCGGGCAGCCGGGCGAAGCGCGCGCCGGTCTCGTCATCCATGCCCAGCAGCAGCGCGCGCTCGGCGTCCGCGTTGGAGATAGATGCGGGCAGGGCGCTGGCGTCGTCCAGGCCCCAGGCGGCCAGCTCCTCCTCGCTGGCGTTCACGCTCACCAGCGACTGCCATTCCAGCCCGCCGAGGATCGACGCCAGCTCGTCCACGGCGATGTCGTCCAGCGGCTCGCCGGTGGTCTCCTCGTACCAGCGCTGGTTCGGCTCGAAGCCGTCGCCGCCGTCGCGCACGGCGGCCAGCCTGCCGCCGATGGTCAGGCGCTCGGGCTCCTCCACCTCCGGCAGCGCCTCCCGCTCGGCCAGGTCCAGCCGGGTCTCGGCGAACATGGCATCCAGGGACGCGGCGGTCACGTACACCGCCCCCTCGTCCGCCGAGGAGCGCAGGTACCAGCCGTCGTCGAAGGGCGTGGCGTCGCCCTGGGCGTAGGTGGTGGAGCTGCCGTCCGACCAGCCGGCGGTGATGGAGAAGGAATCCTCGCCGATGCCGTAGCCGGCGGCGTCCGCCACGTTCGCCAGCCGCCGGTTCGCCTCCAGCGTGGTCAGGCGGCTGGCCATGTCGTCGAGCGCGCCCTGATCGACGGGGAAGTCTGCGTCGTCGGAATCGACCCAGGCGTCGCCGCTCTTTTCGAAGTCGTAGGTCTCGCCGTCGCGCTCCCAGTGCAGCGCGGTGAGCTCGCCCACGGCCAGCGGGAAGCTTCCGCTCTCCTCGGCGGCCTCGCTTTTCCGGTTCATCTGGTTGACCAGCGCATATCCTCCGGCCAGCGCGATCAACAGCGCCAGCAGGATCAGCAGCTTCGCGCCGCGCTTCATCTTCTCCGCCTCCTTATGCAGATGATTGCGCCCGCGGCCAGCAGGCCGAGCGGCAGTATTGCGACCAGTATCGCGCTCCAGAATGCGCTCTGCGCGCCCGTGACCGTCAGGTGCGCGCCGTCCAGCGATTTGGCGCGGATGGAGATGGCCTCCTCGCGCGCGCACATCCAGTTCAGCGCGTTCAGGAACAGGTCGCCGTTCGCGCCGGAGACGGTCAGGTCCACGGCGTCGTCCAGCAGCTCGCCGCTGGCGAACCAGGCCAGCTTGCCGCCGTCGAGCTCGCTGACCGCCGCCACGTGGAAGGGCCCGTCGCTGTCGCCGTTCTCGCGCTCGGTGGTCTCGGCGTCCATGCCCGCGGCCTTGGCGTAGGCCTGCGGCGAGGTGGTCAGCAGCCAGCTCACGCTGGCCTCCGTGCCCTCGATCTCCTCGATGGGCTGGGAGATGGGGGAGAGCACGTAGTAGCCCGCCTCCTCCAGCGGCGCGGTGATCTCGTGCTGCTCAAGCGTGGGCAGCAGGTAGTGGGGGTAGCGGCCCAGCCGCATGCCCGCGTCGCCCTCGATGATCAGCCCCTGCTTCGCGGTCAGGCCCATGGCCTCCGCCACGCGCAGCAGGTTCGGCATCTCGCCCTCGGAGATGTAGTTCGTGGTCAGCAGCACGCTGCCGCCACCCTGCAGCCAGTCGATCAGCAGGTCGGCCTCGTCCGCGCTCAGGTCGCGCTCGGGGGCGTTGATCACCAGCGCGCTCGCGTCCTCGGGCATGGACTCCAGGCTCAGCAGCGAAAGGGTGTCGCACTCCAGATTGTCGCGCTCGATCTGCGCGGCCAGGCGATCGCTGAGCTCCGCCTCGCCGTGGCCGGCGAGGGCGTAGACCTTGGGCAGATCCTCGGAGCTCACGTAGTGGATGGCGTTGGTGATGGCGCTCTCGCCGTCGAAGTCGGTGGTCGCCGCGTAGCCGCCGCTCTCGTCCATCGAGTAGTTGGCGACGTAGATCTCGTCGTAGCCCACCAGCCGATAGCGCTCCTCCCCGGCCACCAGCACGGAGTTTTCGTAGAGCTGGGCGGTGTCGAGCTCGTAGCTGTCCAGGAAGGTGGGGTCGGCGATGGGATCCACGTCCTCGGCGCGAATGTGGTCGCTGAGCCCCTCGTAGCGCTCGAGCAGGCGGGAGATGGTGTCATCCTCGTCGCCGCTCGAGGCGAGCAGGTAGAGGTTCACATCGGAGTCCAGGCTGGCGGCGATGCGCTTCGTCTGCTCCGACAGACTGTAGATGGCGCTCGCGGTCAGGTCGAGCTGCGTGTACTCCGACGGCAGCGCGCCAACGAGCATGTTGGCGGCGACGGCGATGGCGATCAGCAGCGCCGCCGCGAAGGCGGAGTAGCCGCCCGCCCGGAAGCGGCGGCTGAAGCCGGCGCGGAGTCGGGCCCTTGCGTTTTCCTTCATTCGCTCCACCTCCGCTTCTCCAGGGACTGCACCGTCAGGAACAGGAACACCGCGGTGATGGAGATGTAGTACACCACCGCCGTCAGGTCGAACACGCCGCCCACGAAGGCGTAGAAGCGGTCGAACAGGCCGAGCTTCGCCATGATGTCCGGGAACAGCCCGGAGAAGGCGGCGCTGTCGGCGGCGTACCAGGCGAAGAGCCCGCCCGCGCAGACCGCCAGCGCCAGCGCGGAGGCGATGGCGCTGCGCGTCAGCCGCCAGAGCGCGACGGCGAACAGCAGCGCCAGCATCAGCAGCGCCACCAGCGAGGCCGACGCCGACGTGGATACGAAGTCCGCCAGGCTGCCGATGAAGTAGAGCGCCAGCAGCACGGCCAGCGCAATCACCGCCGAGGCCACCTGGCTCTCGCAGGTGGAGGAGATGAACAGCCCGATGGACAGCAGGCACGCGCCCAGCAGGAAGAAGGCGATCAGCGTTCCGTAGGCCGGGCCGAGGCTCACCGATCCGAATTGGCGCAGGATCAGCGGGTAGAGCGCCATCACCGCCGTGGGCAGCGCCAGCACCGCCAGCAGCGCCAGATACTTGCCCAGCACCACGCCGCTCAGGCGGAGGGGCAGGGCGTAGAGCAGCTGGTCAGTGCGGGCCCTGCGCTCCTCGGCGATGCTGCGCATCGTCAGCACCGGCACGGCGATCAGGTAGATGAAGCTGATGGAATCGAGCACATACTCGAAGTTGGCGTAGTAGCCGCTCAGGTTGTAGGCCATCGTGTAGATGCCCGCGAAGAGCAGCAAGAAGGCCGCGAACAGCCAGCCCAGCATGCCCTTGAAGTAGGCGGCCAGCTCGCGCCGGAATACGGCGGTCATGCTTCGCTCACCTCCTCGGATTCCTCCGCCCGCGCTTCAGCGGGCTCCGCCTCCCGGAGTTCGCCGGGGTCGTCCCGGGTCAGCTCCAGGAAGACCTCCTCCAGGCTGGCGCGCTCGCGATGCAGCTCCAGCAGCGGAAGCTTCGCCTCGGCGAAGGCGTTGAACAGCGCCTCCCGGGGGTCGCAGTTCGCCCTGGGGCGAAGCTCGACCAGCGACGTGCCGCCCTCGCCCGGGCGGATGAGGAAGCGCTCCACGCCCTCGACTCGGTCCAGAACCGCGCCGACCGCCACCGCCTCCGCCCGGCACTCGAGCCGGATCGCGCCCGAGCCCGCGAACAGCGCGGTCAGGTTTTCGGCGGTGTCGCTGGCGGCCAGCACGCCGTGGGAGAGGATCAGGATTCGGTCGCACACGGCCTGAACCTCGCTGAGGATGTGGCTGGAGAGCACGATGGTGTGGCGCTGGCCCAGCTCGCGGATGAGCTCGCGAATCTCGATGATCTGCGCCGGGTCGAGGCCCACGGTGGGCTCGTCCAGGATCAGCACCTCCGGGTCGCCCAGCATGGCCTGGGCGATGCCCACCCGCTGGCGATAGCCCTTGGACAGGTTGCGAATCAGCCGGTCGCGCACGTCCAGCGTGCCGGTGCGCTCCATGGCGGCGAGGAGCTGCTCGTCCAGCGCCTCGCCGCGCAGGCCCTTGGCCCGGGCCACGAAGCGCAGGTACTCCAGGGGCGTCATGTCCACATACAGCGGCGGCTGCTCGGGCAGGTAGCCGATTCTGCGCTTAGCGGAGGCGCTCTGGTCGAGTATGTTCACGCCGTCGAGCAGCACCTCGCCGGAGCTCGCGCCCAGGCAGCCGGTGATGATGTTCATGGTGGTGGATTTGCCCGCGCCGTTGGGGCCCAGCAGGCCATAGATGGCGCCGGGCTCGATGGTGAAGGAAAGATCGTTCACGGCGGTGTGCCCGCCGTAGCGCTTGGTCAGGTGGCGCACTTCGATCAAGATGGCATCACTCCTTTCGCTTTACGACGCCTACGATTGTAGGAGCCGAAGCTTAAACGAAGCTTAGAATCCGCGCCGGGTCTGTGGACGCGCCGTATCCAAAGTGAAAACAATCTGTGAACTCGCGCTCGGGGGAGACGTTGACAAATTTACATGGAGAGGATATACTGTAGGTTCAGAAAACCGGTTCGCGAACGGCGGCCGGACGGAGGAGAATGCCACGCCATGGAGACGAAGAGGGAAAAGAAGCAGGGCAGGCTGCAGTTTGGAATCGACATCGTGCTGACGGTGCTGTTCCTCGCCACGTGCGCCTTCTTTGTGTTCGGCACCATATGGTTTAAGTCCGGCCTGTGGGGCCGCGCCACGCAGATGCACTACATCAGCCAGTATCTGAAGGAATCCGACGACTACTCGGTCTGGGATCTGATCGAGGCGTCCATCGACTCGCTGGACAACTACATCTCCGGCAGCCTCTACGGCTTGGACGCGCTGAAAAAGGTGAGCCCTTCGTTTCAGTACATGCTGGGCAAGCGCCTGGTGAGCAGCGGCGGCACCCAGATGATCCGCCTGAACACCGGGCACCTCTACGACCTGCAGAGCGAGATGTCCATGGACAGCGCCCGGGAAAACATACTCTCGATGCGCGAGATCGTGCCGGACGATACCCCCTTCCTCTTCATCTACGAGCATCCCACACTCTACGACGAGGAGGCGCAGATGCCCAAGGGCTACGAGTTTCTGGACTTCAGCCGCCAGGAGGCCGACGAGGTCGTGAGCGGCCTGCGCGCGGAGGGCGTCGAGGTGATTGACAGCCGGGAGGTGCTCCCGGCCTCGGGCGTGCCGATGGAGGACTACCTGATGTACACGGACCAGCACTGGTCCACTCGAGCGGCCATCATCATGGCCCAGGAGATCGCCAGGCGCGTCGAGGAGCGTACGGGCATCGACCTGCCCTGCGAGCGGCTGGACATCGACCAGTTTGAGGCGGAGGTGCACCCCAAGCTGTTCATGGGCAAGTACGGCCAGCGGGTGGGCACGATGCTGATTGATCCGGACGACATCATCAC
>CANQGC010000081.1 GCA_947600345.1 uncultured Clostridia bacterium | reverse complement strand
CCTTGACCATCTTTTGATGGCCTGTTTTCCTATGCCCTTTTCGCGCGCTTCGTGTCTGCTTGCAGTTTCAAACTTTTCCCCCTTGCATCCCAGGGCCAAATGTGCGATAATAGTAATGAATATATTATACACTTAACGAAGCGGCGCGTAAATCTTTATAAGATTAATTTTTCTTTACAATGCAAACCGGCGAAACCGGAGGGATGCGAAAATAATTTTTGTGCGAATGATCGCTTGCGCTTATTGACAAATGGCGGGAAGTATTCTATAATGTGACTAGATATTAAAATTGTTTTAGTAAGTTCGACCAACCGACAAGAGGAGGCTGTACGATGGGTAAATTCCAGATGGCGCCGGACGCGATTCCGGTGGAGAAGATTCCGGTCAAGACGCTCAGCAACGGCGTGAAGATCCCGGCCATCGGCCTGGGCACCTTCGGCTCGGACCACGCCAGCGGCACGCTCGTGGCGGATACCGTGCGCGACGCCCTGCGGCTGGGCTACCGCTACATCGACTGCGCCGCGGCCTACGGCAACGAGCACGAGGTCGGCGCGGCGCTCAGGGAGGCGCTGGACGAGGGCCTGCCCCGGGAGGAGCTGTTCGTGCTGAGCAAGCTGTGGAATGACAAGCACGATCCCGAGGCGGCGGTGGCGGCCTGCAAAAAGTCCATCGAGGATCTGCAGGTGGGCTACCTGGATGCCTACCTGATCCACTGGCCCTTCCCGAACTACCACGCCCCGGGCTGCGACGGCGACGCCCGCAACCCCGACTCCCGGCCCTACATCCAGGAGGAGTTCATGGCAACCTGGCACGCGCTGGAGAAGCTGGTGGACGAGGGCCTGATCCGCGCGCTGGGCGTGTCCAACGTGACGATCCCGAAGCTCGAGCTGATTTTGCGCGACGCCCGCATCCAGCCCGTGATCAACGAGATGGAGCTGCACCCCTGCTTCCAGCAGGGCGAGCTGTACCAGTACTGCGTGGACCACGGCGTGCTGCCCATCGCCTTCTGCCCGCTGGGCTCCCCGGACCGCCCGGAGCGCGACAAGACGGCCGAGGACGTGGCCGACATGGAGCTCCCGGTGATGAAGGAGATCGCCGCGGCCCACGGCGTGCATCCGGCGCTGATCTGCCTGAAGTGGGCCAACCAGCGCGGCCAGCTGCCGATTCCGATGACCACCAAGCGCAAGAACGCGCTGAGCAACCTGAAGTCCATACTGGAGGACCCGCTGACCATCGAGGAGATGGAGAAGATCAAGGCGCTGGAGTGCAACAACCGGCTGATCAAGGGCCAGGTGTTCCTCTGGCCCGGCGCGAAGAGCTGGCTCGATCTGTGGGACCTGGACGGCACGATCCCCGGCTGGAACGGCTACGGCGAGGCATAATCAACGGACAATGTAAAAGAGAGAGAGGCAATGCGAACATGGCAATGATGAAGGCGGGCGTGGTGCACGCGCCCTTTGACATCCGCTGCGAGGAGATCGAGAAGCCCTCCCCGAAGGCGGGGGAGATTCTGATCAAGGTCAAGTACACCGGCATCTGCGGAAGCGACATCCCCCGGGTCAACGGCACGGCCAGCCACTACTATCCCAACGTGCTGGGCCACGAGTTCTCCGGCGAGGTCGTGGAGCTGGGCGAGGGCGTGACGGAGTTCGCCGTCGGCGACCGGGTGAGCGGCATACCGTTGCTGCCCTGCATGGAGTGCGAGGACTGCCAGCGGGGCAACTACTCGCTGTGCAAGCACTACAAGTTCATCGGCTCCAGCCGCTTTGGGTCGTTTGCCGAGTACGTGGCGGTTCCGGCGCGCAACGCGGTGAAGTTCGCCAATGACGTGGAGTTCAAGAAGGCGGCGTTCTTCGAGCCCGCCACCATCGCGCTGCACGGCCTGCTGCGCGTGCCCTATCGCGGCGGCAAGAAGGTCGCGATCCTGGGCGCGGGCAACATCGGCATGCTGACGATGCAGTGGGCGAAGATCTTCGGCGCGGCGGAGCTGTGCGTGTTCGACATCGTGCCGGAGAAGCTGGAGGAGGCCAAAAAGCTCGGCGCGACCCATGCCATCAACACGCTGGAGAAGGACTACCTCGACCAGGCCAAGGCCGTCACCGGCGGCGCGGGCTTCGACTTCGTCTACGAGACGGCGGGCAACACCATCACCATGCGAATGGCCTTCGAGCTGGCGGCCAACAAGGCCAACGTCTGCTTCATCGGCACGCCCACGAGGGATCTAACCTTCTCCGTCAAGGAGTGGGAGAACATCAACCGCAAGGAGTTCACGCTGACCGGCTCCTGGATGAGCTACAGCGCGCCCTTCCCGGGCGAGGAGTGGAAGCTCGTGGCCCACTACATGGGCACCGGCGAGTTGAAGATCGAGGATTCCTTCATCTATAAGATCGTGCCGCTGACGGAGATCGCCAGCGCCTTCGAGGAGTTCAAGACGCCCGGCCAGGTCAAGGGCAAGATCCTGATCGACAGCGAGAAGTGAGGCAAGACGACATGGCAAAGAATCCGATTCGCGAGATGGTGGACGCCCGGGCAAAGGGCGTCAACGCCGGAATTCCCTCCTACTGCACGGCCAACGGCCTGGTGATCGAGGCGCTGCTCGAGCAGGGCAAGCGCTTCGACGCGCCGGTGCTGCTGGAGGCCACGGCCAACCAGGTCAACCAGTTCGGCGGCTACACGGGCATGCAGCCCGCCGACTACCGGGACTTCGTCTACGAGATCGCGGACCGCGTGGGCTTCCCCCGGGAGAAGATCATCCTCGGCGGCGACCACCTGGGCCCGCTGACCTGGGCCAAGGAGCCGGAGGCCGAGGCGATGGCCAAGGCGAAGGAGCTGGTGCGGCTGTTCGTGCTGGCGGGCTACAAGAAGATTCACCTGGACACCAGCATGCGCGTGGGCGACGACCCCACCGACCAGCCGCTGAGCGACGAGACCATCGCCCGCCGCGGCGCGGAGCTCTACGCTGTCTGCGAGGCGGCGTGGAACGAGCTGCGTAAGTCCAACCCGGACGAGATGCACCCGGCGTTCATCATCGGCAGCGAGGTGCCGATCCCCGGCGGAGCCACCGAGGCCGAGGACAGCGTGGCGGTGACGAAGGTTTCGGCCTTCGAGCGCACGCTGGAGGTCTACCGCGACACCTTCGCGAAGGCCGGCTTCCCCGACGCCTTCGACCACATCGTGGGCGTGGTGGTGCAGCCGGGCGTGGAGTTTGGCGACGACGAGATTCACCACTACGACCGCGCCAAGGCGGCGGAGCTCTGCGCGGCGGCAAGGGCGCAGCGGGGCGTCGTGCTCGAGGGCCACTCCACCGACTACCAGTCGGCGGCGCACCTGCGGGAGATGGTCGAGGACGGCATCGCCATCCTCAAGGTCGGCCCGGCGCTGACCTACGCGCTGCGCGAGGGGCTGTTCGCGCTGAGCATGATGGAGAAGGTGCTGGTTCCCGAAGCCGAGCGCGCCAACTTCATCGAAACGCTGGAGAAGGTCATGCTGGACAACCCGGGCAACTGGGCGAAGCACTATCACGGCGACGAGCATGCGCTGTGGATCAAGCGCAAGTTCAGCTTCTCCGACCGCTGCCGCTACTACTTCGCGCTGCCGGAGATCGAGGCCGCGATGGAGAAGCTGATCGCCAACATCGACAGGGTGGAGATTCCGCTCTCGATGCTGCACCAGTACATGCCGATGCAGTACTGCCACGTGCGCGACGGCATCCTGCCCTGCACGGGAAGGGCGCTGCTTCTGGACAGCGTGACGGTGATGGCCGACGACTACAACTACGCCGTGGGCAACATCGCCTCCGTCGGCAGGTAATTTCCGCGACGCCGCGCGCGATTTTGCGCGCGGCGTTTTACAAGCGCGGCGGAAATTCGGCGAATTTGGCGATAAAGGATACGATTGTACAAGCAAAATTCCGATATGTGCAAATTTTGTTGTTTACAAATCGGACCGAATGCGGTAAAATAAAGGATAGAAGATTCGGTGGCGATTCGCTCGGCGCGGGGAACTTCCCTCGACGGGCGTCCGCCTTGGGAACCCAGGAAACGGAGGAGAGGTTTCATGCCTGAAGTAATCCTGACGATGAAGGGCATCGACAAGTCCTTCCCCGGCGTGCACGCCCTGGATCACGTGGATTTCGAGGTTCGCAAGGGCGAAGTCCACGCGCTGATGGGGGAGAACGGCGCGGGCAAGAGCACGCTGATGAAGGTGCTCACCGGCATCTATACGAAGGACTCCGGCACCATCACCTACGAGGGCCGGGAGGTCACCTTCGCCAATCCCCGCGAGGCGCAGCAGGCGGGCATCGTGATCGTCCATCAGGAGCTGAACATGATGGGCCACCTGACTGTGGCGCAGAACATATTCATCGGCCGCGAGCCCAAGAAGGGCATCCGCATCGACGACAACGCCATGAACGTGGAGGCGACCAAGCTGTTCAAGCAGCTGGGCATCGAGATCGACCCGAAGACCACGATGAGCGAGCTGACCGTCGCCAAGCAGCAGATGTGCGAGATCGCCAAGGCCATCTCCCACGACGCCAAGGTCATCATATTCGACGAGCCCACCGCGGCGCTCACGGACACGGAGATCGAGCAGCTCTTCGTCATCATCCGCGACCTGCGCGCCAAGGGCTACGGCATCGTCTACATCTCCCACCGCATGGACGAGATCAAGAAGATCACCGACCGCGTGTCCGTCATGCGCGACGGCCAGTACATCGGCACACTCATCACCGAGGACTGCACGAAGGAAGACATCATCAACATGATGGTCGGCCGCGTGATCTACGAGGACCCGAAGACCCAGAGTCAGTGCCCGCCGGACGCGCCGGTGGTGCTGAAGGTGGAGCATCTCAACGCCGGCAAGATGGTGCAGGATGTCTCCTTCGAGCTGAAGAAGGGCGAGATACTGGGCTTCGCCGGCTTGGTCGGCGCGGGTCGCACCGAGACCTGCCGCGCGCTGTTCGGCGCCGATCCCAAGCAGGGCGGCGACATCTACATCGAGGGCAAGAAGGTCGAAATCCACTCCCCGAAGGACGCGGTGGAGCACGGCCTGAGCTACCTGTCCGAGGACCGCAAGCGCTACGGCATCGTGCTCAAGAAGAGCATCACCGAAAACTCCACGCTGGCGACGCTGAAGGAGTACACCAAGGGCCTGTTCATCGACCGGCCCAAGGAGGAGAAGGTCACCCAGAGGTACGTGGACGAGCTGCGCACCAAGACCCCCGGCATCGACCAGCTGGTGATGAACCTCTCCGGCGGCAACCAGCAGAAGGTGGTCATCGCCAAGTGGCTGGTCAACGACGCCAAGATCATGATCTTCGACGAGCCGACCCGAGGCATCGACGTCGGCGCCAAGCAGGAGATCTACGAGCTGATGGGACGCCTGGTCAAGGAGGGCAAGTCCATCATCATGATCTCCTCGGAGATGACCGAGATCCTGCGAATGTCCGACCGCATCCTGGTGATGTGCGAGGGCAAGAAGACCGGCGAGCTCGACATCGCCGAGGCCACCCAGGAGAACATCATGAACCTGGCCACGCGCGACATTGACATGCGGGAGGGAGACAAATGAAAGAGGCATTGAATAAGTTTAAGTCCCTCAAGCTGGTCCGGATGATGGGCTTTAACCGCGTGGTGCTCATCGGCGTCATCATACTGATGTATATCCTGTTCACGATCCTGAGCCCGATACTGCACCAGGGCACGAACTTCGCCCAGGTCAGCCGCCTGCTCAGCGCGCTGAACTACGGCTACTTCATCGGCTTCCTGGCGCTGGGCGTGACCTTCGTCATCGCCACCGGCAACATCGACTTCTCCATCGGGCCGGTCATGTTCTGCTCGGCGCTGATCTCCGGCTACTGCATGAAGCAGTACGCCTTCCCGCTGTGGCTGTGCCTCATCATGTGCGTGCTGATCGGCGCGGTATTCGGCACCGTGGGCGGCGCGTTCGTGGCGTATCTGCACCTGCCCAGCTTCATCACGTCGATGGCGCTGATGCAGGTGGCCAAGGGCCTGGGCTCGGTGTTTACCAAGACCCAGACGGTCTCCTGGCCCCAGGGCGACGCGCCCAACACCTGGTTCCGCAACTTTGTGCGCTACAAGGGCATCCCCACCGGACTGATCTTCCTGATCGTCGTGGCCATCATCTGCGCGATCGTATTGAACCACACCCGCGCCGGGCGCTACATCATCTGCCTGGGCGCGAACAAGGAGGCCGTCCGCCTCTCCGGCGTCGATACCCGCCGCTGGGAAATGCTGGCCTTCATCATCTGCGGCGCGCTGGCGGGCTTCGCGGCCATCTTCTACGTGGGCGCCTACACCACCGTGCAGCCGGGCATGGGCGATACCTTCAACAACGAGGCCATCGCGGCCTGCGTCATGGGCGGCACGTCCATGGCGGGCGGCCTGGCTTCCATACTCGGAACGGTGATCGGCGCGTTCATCGTGGCCCTGATGCAGGAGGGCATACTGGCGATGGGCTTCTCGATCTCCTACCAGTACGCGCTGACGGGTCTGATCGTGCTCGGCGCGGTCATCGCCGATACGCTCAGCCGCAGGCGCAGCAACTGACGCCGGACGAAAGAAAGGGGATAAGAAGATGGAAAAGCAAAAGAAGAGCCTTGCTTCCAACCCGATCGTTCGGGCGATTGGCGTCCAGCGTCTGGTGATACTGATCGTGTTGGTGGTGCTGTATCTGTTCTTCTACTGGCGCAGCGTGCCGTTCCGCAGGTACACGACGCTTGTGCAGATCTGCAACTTCATGTACTACATCCTGCTGATGGCCATCGGCGTGACCTTCCCGCTGATCACCGGCGGAAACGACCTGAGCATGGGCACGGGCCTGATCTGTTACTCGGTTATCGGCAGCTACTTGATTCGCATGTACAACATGCCCGTGTGGGCGGCGCTGATCTGCACGATCGCCATGGGCGTGCTGATGGGCACGATCAACGGCGTGATCATCGCCAAGATTGAGATACCGCCGTTCATCATGACGCTTTCCACGATGATGTTCTGCCGCGGCATGGGCGCGGTGCTGACGAACAACTTCTCCGGCACGTGGCCCGACGGCAGTCAGGCGGGCGCCTGGTTCCGCAGCATCTTCCGCATCGTGACGCCGAACAAGACCATCATACCGCTGGGCATGCTGTGGATGATCCTGCTGGTGATCATCATGACGTTTATACTGAACCACACCCGCGTGGGCCGCTACATCATCGCCATCGGCTCCAACAAGGAGGCGCTCAAGCTCTCCGGCGTGAACGTGTTCAAGTGGCACGTGTTCGCCTACATGATCTGCGGCTTCTTCACGGGCCTGGCGGCCATCGCCTACGCCGGCACGTTCTCGAATATCACCCCCGGCACCGGCGCGGGCTTCGAGCTCGACGCCATCGGCTCCGCCATCATCGGCGGCACGGCCATGACCGGCGGCAGTGGCTCCGTGGTCGGAACCTTCCTGGGCTGCCTGCTGATCTCCCTGCTCAAGACCGGCCTGCCCTTCATCGGGCTCCAGGCCAACTGGCAGCAGATCATCACCGGCGGCATACTGCTCGCGGCGGTCACCATCGACATGATGCGCAACCGCAAGCGCCCCTGACCCCTAATGTATATGTGCAGCGCAAGAGCTGAGCATATAAAATTTTAAGGAGGTACTTTGTCATGAAGAAAGTACTGGTTCTCGTTCTGGCTCTGGTTCTGGCTCTGAGCCTGGTTGCGACCGCTTCCGCGGAGCAGCCCACCTATCACTTCGAGATCGTCTCCAAGGGCTTCCAGTCCACCTACTGGCAGGCCGTGCTGAAGGGCTCCCAGGCCGAGGTTGACAAGCTCAACGGCGAAGCGGGCTATGAGATGATCACCATGAACTTCGTCGGCCCCGACTCCGAGTCCGACATCGCCCAGCAGGTGCAGCAGTACACCTCTGCGCTGAACGCCGCCCCGGCCGCCATCGGCTTCGCCGCTGTCGACCAGGAGGCCTTCAATGACCTGCTCCAGCAGACCCTGGATGCGGGCATCCCGATCATCGGCTTCGACTCCGGCGTTCCGGGCGCTCCGGAAGGCGCGGTCAAGGCCAACGCCTCCACCAACAACTACGTGGCCGGCGGCGTCGCCGCTGAGGGCATGTGGGCCAAGATCAAGGATCGCATCGCTGCCGCTGAGGGCGCCGTGCGCATCGGCGAGATCAACCAGGATGCCACCGGTGAGTCCGTGACCCAGCGCGGCCTCGGCTTCATCGACAAGATCATCGAGCTGGCCTCCGCTGAGGGCTGGGGCGTGGCCGTGACCGGCAACGAATTCTATGTCAACGGCACCACCGGCGCCACCGTCGCCGAGGCCGACGCCAAGATCATCATCGAGGCCCATGCGCCCGCGCAGACCACCGTTGAGCTGTGCGCCACCGAGGCTTCCACCGTGCTGACCGAGGCGGACACCATCGCCGTGTTCGGCTCCAACCAGACCGCCGCTGAGGGCGTGCTGACCGCCAACCAGACCCTGATGGTCTGCGGCTCCGAAGACACCAACATCATCGCCGTCGGCTTCGACTCCGGCGCGACGATCAAGGCTGCCGTCTCCGATGGCACCATGTATGGTGCTGTGACCCAGGCTCCCGTGACCATCGGCGAAGTCACCATCGACCTGCTGCTCGCTTCCGCGAAGGGCGAGGCCGTCGAGGACACCGACACGGGCTGCGCGTTCTACACCGCTGAGAACATCGGCAACGAGGAGATCGCTCAGAACCTGTACGACTAATTTGAACTTCGGTTTGAATTAGACAGACCATCGGAACGGCTGCGATCTTTCGGGAACGCAGCCGTTCCCCTTCCACAGAGAGAATGAAGGGAGTACAACATGAACTATCTTCTGGGCATCGACATCGGCACCTCCGCCTGCAAGGTGGACATCTTTCGCCCCAGCGGGGAGAACGTTGCAAGCGCCGCCGGCAACTACCCGGTGATCTGCCCCGCGCCGGGCATCGCGGAGCAGAACCCCGACGACTGGTGGAGGGCCGTCTGCGGCGCGATTCGCGCAATGCTGGAGAGGAGTGGCATCGAGGCGCGGGACATCGCCGCCATCGGCATCGACGCCCAGAGCTGGTCGGCCATCCCCATCGCCGGGGATAAGGTGCTGCACAACACGCCGATCTGGACCGACATGCGCGCCCAGAAGGAGTGCGCCTGGGCCGAGGAGCGCGTGGGGAAGGAGCGGCTGTTCGCCTGCGGCGGCAACCCCTTCAAGCCCTCGTACACGCTGCCGAAGATACTCTGGTACCGCAACGAGCGGCCCGAGGTCTACGAGAAGGCGGAGAAGATCCTCCAGTCGAACAGCTACATCGCCTGGAGGCTCACCGGCGAGATCGCCCAGGATAACTGCCTGAGCTACGGCTATCAGTGCTTCGATATGGCGAAGGGCTGCTGGGACGAGGCCATCATCGCCGAACTCGGCGTGCGCCGGGACCTCCTGCCGGAAATCGTCGAGTGCGACACGGTGATCGGCAAGGTCACGGACGAAGCTGCGCAACAGACGGGCCTCTGCGCGGGCATCCCCGTCGTCATCGGCGGGCTGGACGCCGCCTGCGGCGCGCTGGGCGCGGGCGTCTACACCGAGGGCCAGACCCAGGAGCAGGGCGGCCAGGCCGGCGGCATGAGCATCTGCTTAAGCGAGATGAAGGCCGATCCCCGGCTGATCCTGTCCCGCCACGTGGTGCGGGGCAAGTTCCTGCTCCAGGGCGGCACGGTGGGCGGCAGCGGCGCGCTCAAGTGGCTCAGCGAGCAGCTCTGCCTGGCGGAGAAGCTCGAGGGCGAGAAGCATGGCGCGAACATCTTCGAGGAGATGAGCCGCGCGGCGGAGACCATCGCCCCCGGCAGCGACGGCATGCTCTTCCTGCCCTACATGTCCGGCGAGCGCTCGCCCATCTGGAACCCCAACGCCGAGGGCGTCTACTACGGCGTGGACTTCTCCAAGACCCGCGCGCACATGATTCGCGCCTGCATGGAGGGCGTGGCCTACTCGCTGCGCCATAACTGTAAGGTGGCGGAGGAGACCGGCGCGAAGATCGACCGCCTGTACGCCATGGGCGGCGCGGCCAATAGCCTGGTCTGGACGCAGATCAAGAGCGACGTGACGGGCTATCCCATCGACGTGCCGAATACATCGTCGGCGACGACGCTGGGCGCGGCCATCGTCGCGGGCGTGGGCACCGGCGTGTACTCCGACTACGAGAGCGCCGTCAAGCAGACGGTGCACGTCAAGCGCCACCACGAGCCCAACGCCGCCACCGCGGAAATCTACGCCAAGGGCTACGAGCGCTACCTGGAGCTCTACAGGAGCCTCGAGCACATGATGCAAGGCAACGCCTAAGCGCGGCAGCAGAAGGGAGATTCTTAAGGACCTCAGGTCCTTAAGCAGGTCTGGGCAGCGCCCAGCGTAACCCAGAAGCCACGCCAAACAGGCGGTTGCGGCTTGCGGGAAAGTCCGCGTTTCCAAGCGGCCCGCGGTATTCAGCCATTGTCCGGCAATGCGAACCGACGACCCATCGCCTCCAATCCG
>CANQGC010000080.1 GCA_947600345.1 uncultured Clostridia bacterium | reverse complement strand
TGGTCATGTTCATGAAGGGCACGATGATGCTCAGCTCGAACGCCATGCCCGACAGGCTCAGATTCGGCAGCCCCAGGAGCAGGAACAGACCGCCCGCCACGGCCACCAGCACGTAGGTGATGTTGCCGATGTTCATGATGACCGGGCCGAGGATGTTGGCGTAGGAGTGGGCGCGGAAGCTGTCCTCGAACAGGGCGTCGTTCAGCTTGTCGAAGTCGGCCTCGCTGGCTTCCTCGTGGCTGAACACCTTGACGACCTTCTGGCCGTTCATCATCTCCTGGATGAAGCCCTCGGCCGCGCCCAGCGAGCGCTGCTGGCGCACGAAGTACTTGGTGCTGCCGCCGCCCACCTTGCGGGATACGAAGAGCATCGCCGCCACGCCGACCATCACCACCAGCGTCATCCAGACGCTGTAGTAGAGCATGATCGCCAGCACGCAGAGGATCAGCATCCCTGAGCGCAGCAGTGCCGGCAGCGCCTGGGATACCAGCTGACGCAGCGTGTCGATGTCGTTGGTGTAGTGGGACATGATGTCGCCGTGCTTGTGGGTGTCGAAGTAGCGGATGGGCAGGTCCTGCATGCCGTCGAACATGCGGCGGCGCATCTTGTTCAGGAAGCCCTGGGTCATGTAGGCCATCAGCTGGGTGTAGGCTGCGATGGCGATGATCGAGATCACGTACAGGCCGATCAGCAGCAGCACCATCGGCACGATCTGCCTCGACGCCGACTGCCAGTCGCCGCTCTCGATCCACTGCTGGATCACCGCCACGACGCGCTGGATGAACACCGCCGGGATCGCCGCCGTGGCGGAGGAGATCAGTATGCACACCGCCGTCAGCGGCGCCAGCTTCGGGTAGGATTCAAACAGCGACTTCACGATGCGGCCGAAGGTGCCGCGCTTCTTCTCAGGCCGTCTGTTCATCTTCGCCGCCTCCCCTCGTCTGCTGCTCGTAGATCTCGCGGTAGATCTCGCTCTTTTGCATGAGCTCCTCGTGGTTGCCCATGTCCGCGATCTTGCCGTTCTCCATCACCAGGATCATGTCGGCGTCCTGCACCGATGCCACGCGCTGGGCGATGATGATCTTCGTGGTCTCCGGGATGAAGCTGCGGAAGCCCTCGCGGATCAGTGCGTCGGTGCGGGTGTCCACGGCGCTGGTGGAGTCGTCCAGGATCAGCACCTTGGGCTTCTTGAGCAGCGCGCGGGCGATGCACAATCTCTGCTTCTGGCCGCCGGACACGTTCGTGCCACCCTGCTCGATCCAGGTGTCGTAGCCCTTCGGGAACGCCTGCACGAACTCGTCCGCCTGGGCCAGCTTGCACGCCGCGACGATCTCCTCGTCCGTGGCGTTGGGGTCGCCCCAGCGCAGGTTCTCCTTGATGGTGCCGGAGAAGAGCTCGTTCTTCTGCAGCACCATCGCCACCGCGCCGCGCAGCGTGTCCAGGTCGTAGTCGCGCACGTCCACGCCGCCGACCTTCACGCTGCCCTCTGTGACGTCGTAGAGCCGGGGAATGAGCTGCACGAGCGTCGATTTGCTCGAACCGGTGCCGCCAAGGATACCCACGGTCGCGCCCGAGGGGATGTGCAGGTCGATGTCGTCCAGCGCGTATCGCTTGGCCGAGGCCGCGTACTTGAAGCGCACGTCCGAAAAGTCGATGGAGCCGTCCCTGACCTCGTAGACCGGATGCTCGGGGTTGTGCAGCGCGCTCGTCTCGTCGAGCACCTCGCAGATGCGCTTGGCGGACTCGGCGGACATGGTGATCATCACGTAGATCATCGACAGCATCATCAGCGACATGAGGATCTGCATGCCGTAGGTGAGCATCGCGGAGATCTGGCCGACGTTGACCAGGGAGCCGTGGCTGGTGATCGCCATGCGCGAGCCCACCAGCAGCACGAAGCCCATGTTAAAGTAGAGGCAGAGCTGCATCAGCGGCGTGTTCAGCGCCACGATGCGCTCGGCGCGGGTGAAGTCCTTCCGGATGTTCTCGGACGCCGCGCCGAACTTCTGCTTCTCGTACTCCTCCCGGGAGAAGCCCTTGACCACGCGCATGGCCCGCACGTTCTCTTCGATGGATTCGTTCATGCGGTCGTACTTGCGGAACACGCTGCGGAAGGCCGGCATGGCCTTGCGCGCCACCATCAGCAGTCCGAACACCAGCACCGGCACGATCACCACGAACGTCGCCGACAGCGCGCCCGCCATGATGTAGGCCATCACGATGGAGAACACGAACATCATCGGCGAGCGGATGGCCGTGCGGATGATCATCATGAACGACATCTGCACGTTGCTGACGTCGGTGGTCATGCGCGTGACCAGCGAGGCCGAGGAGAACTTGTCGATGTTCTCGAAGGCGAAGGTGTCAATCCGCCGGAAGATGTCGTGGCGCAAATTCCGCGCGAAGCCCGCCGAGGCCCGGGCGCAGGTGATGCCCGCCGCGCCGCCGCACAGCAGCGATACGATGGCCATCGCCGCGAGGATGCCGCCGATGGAGAGCACCTCTCCCATCGCCGCGCCCGCGCCGATGCGGTTCACCAGATCGGCGATGATGAACGGAATCAGCACGTCGATCACCGCCTCGAGCACGATCAGCGCGAGCGTGTAGAGCGTGGGGCGCTTGAATTCCCGCACGCAGCTCGCCAGTCGTCTGAGCATAGAGACATTCACTCCCTCACCGAAGGGAATTGGAGTTCCCTTCCATAATTTAATTCCGATTATAGCGCCCCTTTGTAAAGAAAGGCGGAAGGAAGTTGGGCGCTGAGGTTGAGAGGAAGCTATGCTTCCAAGTGCGGCAAAACTTAATCTGCCCTTCATTGACGCTGCATTGACAGTATGCACGGGGCATGTTAGAATAATCCGAACATCGACCCGACGGAGCGCGGAGCGCCACGCCTCGCTTGCCGGAGGGCATCACATGAAAAACACTGAGGAGCGTGAGCTGCTTGTTGAAGGGCTCGATTCCCGGCGCGCAGGTCTGGCTGGACGGACGATTGACGGGGCAGAGTTTTTCCTTTTCCTGCGCCGCCGATTCCCGGACGCTTCCCATCGAGCTTCAAGGTTTGACCGTTTTTCCCGGCTTTGCGGACGTGCACGTGCACTTCCGCGAGCCGGGTTTTTCGTACAAGGAAACCATCGCCTCCGGCAGCCGGGCGGCGGCCCGGGGCGGCTACTGCGCGGTCTGCGCCATGCCGAACCTGAAGCCGGTGCCGGACTGCCGGGAGAACCTCGAGCCCGAGTTGGAGGCCATCCGGAGGGACGCCGCCGTGCGCGTGCTGCCCTACGGCGCGATCACGAAGGGCGAGCGGGGAGAGGAGCTGGCGGACATGGAGGCCCTCGCGCCTCACGTTTGCGCCTTCTCGGATGATGGTCACGGCGTACAAAATGACGAAATGATGCGCGCGGCGATGCTTCGGGCGAAGTCGCTGGGCAAGCTGATCGTCGCGCACTGCGAGGTGAACTCGCTGCTGAACGGCGGCTACATCCACGACGGAAGCTACGCCAGGAGCCACGGCCACCGGGGCATCTGCTCCGAGAGCGAGTGGCGGCAGGTGGAGCGGGATTTGAAGCTCGTGCGCGAGACCGGCTGCGGCTACCACGTCTGCCACATCTCCACGAAGGAGAGCGTGGCGCTGATCCGGCAGGCGAAGGCCGAGGGTTTGGACGTGAGCTGCGAGACCGGCCCGCACTATCTGTTGCTGGACGATTCGATGCTGCAGGAGGATGGGCGCTTCAAGATGAATCCGCCGGTGCGGGATCGCTCCGACCGGGAGGCATTGATCGAAGGAATTTGCGACGGCACGATTGACATGATTGCCACCGACCACGCGCCGCACAGCGCCGAGGAGAAGGCGAAGGGGCTGGCGGGAAGCTTGATGGGCGTGGTCGGCATTGAGGTGGCGTTTCCGCTGTTGTATACGTATTTGGTGAAGCCGGGGGTTATCGGGATGGCGAGGCTGGTCGAGCTGATGCGAGACAATCCATGCAAGCGCTTCGGTATTGAGCTGCCGATGGAGGAGAACTTCACGGCGTTCGACTTGGATGAAGAATATGTCATTGATCCGGCGGAGTTTTTGTCCATGGGCAGGGCGACGCCGTTCGCAGGATGGAAGGTCAATGGACGCTGCAAGGTGACCGTGGCGGGTGGGAGGCTCGCGTGGGTCGAGGAGTGACGGGGTTTTCTTTTCGGGGGAGCTTTGCTCCCCCGAAAAGAAAACGCTGGGCGCTGCCCAGACCTGCCCGGGCGCTGCCCGGGACCTGCCAAGGAACCTGAGGTTCCTTGGATTCTCCCTTCTGGGGCGGCGGCCGTCAACATGCAGGCATAATCTCAACTTGACATAAAGGAGACTTACACATGGCAAAGCGCACGGATTTGAAGAAGATCATGATCATCGGCTCCGGCCCCATCGTGATCGGCCAGGCGGCGGAGTTCGACTACGCGGGCACCCAGGCGTGCCTCGCCCTCAAGGAGGAGGGCTACGAGGTAGTCCTCGTCAACTCCAACCCCGCCACCATCATGACCGACACCTCCATCGCCGACAAGGTCTACATGGAGCCTTTGACCGAGGAATACGTGGCGCGCATCCTCCGCTACGAACGCCCGGACGCCATCATCCCCGGCATCGGCGGCCAGACGGGCCTGAACCTGGCCGTGCGGCTGGAGAAGTCCGGCGTGCTGAAGGAGTGCCAGGTGGAACTGATCGGCACCAGCAGCGCCAGCATCGAGAAGGCCGAGGATCGCGAGCTATTCAAGGAGCTCTGCCAGGAGATCGGCGAGCCGGTCATACCGTCGCAGATCACCTACTCGCTGGAGGAGGCCGTCGAGGCGGCGAAGGCCATCGGCTATCCCGTAGTATTGCGCCCGGCGTTCACGCTGGGCGGCACCGGCGGCGGCTTCGCCTACGACGAGGCGGAGCTGCGCGAGGTGGGGAACGTGGCCTTCAAGCTCTCGCCGGTGCACCAGGTGCTGGTGGAGAAATCCGTGCGCGGCTACAAGGAGATTGAGTTCGAGGTCATGCGCGACGGCAGCGACCACGCCATCACCATCTGCGGCATGGAGAATGTCGACCCCGTGGGCGTGCACACCGGCGACTCCATCGTCGTGGCGCCCATCATGTCGCTGAACGACCACGATTTGAAGATGCTCAACGACTCCGCCTTGAAGATCATCAAGGCGCTCAAGGTCGAAGGCGGCTGCAACGTGCAGTTCGCGCTGCATCCGCAGACCTCCGAATATTTCCTCATCGAAGTCAACCCCCGCGTGTCCCGCTCCTCGGCGCTGGCGAGCAAGGCCAGCGGCTATCCCATCGCCCGGGTCACGGCGAAGATCGCCGTGGGCATGCGGCTGGAGGACATCAAGATCGCGAACACCACCGCCGCGTTCGAGCCGAGCCTGGACTACGTGGTGGCCAAGCTGCCGCGCTTCCCCTTCGACAAGTTCACCGACGCCAACAACCGCCTGGGCACGCAGATGAAGGCCACCGGCGAGGTCATGGCCATCGGCGCGACGCTGGAGGAGTGCATGCTGAAGGCCGCGCGCTCGCTGGAGATCGGCGTGTGCCACCTGTATATGAAGAAGTTCGACGGCTGGACGAGGGAGGAACTGCTCAAGTACGTCTCCGACTTCCGGGACGACGGCATCTACGCGGTGGCGCAGGCGCTGCGGCTGGGCGTGAGCGTGGACGAGCTCTTCGCCGCCACGGCCATCACGCCGCTGTTCCTGGAGGCGGTGAAGCGCATCACCGACCAGGAGCCCGCCGTCGCCGCCCATCCCTTCGACCTGGAGGTATTGAAGCAGGCGAAGGTGCTCGGCTTCTCGGACAAGTACATCGCCCAGCTGTGGAAGTGCCCGGAGGTCAAGGTCTGGGAGTTCCGCCGGGACAACAACGTGTTCCCCTTCTTCCGCATGGTGGACACGGCCCACACCGGCGCGTACATCCCCTACTTCTATTCCAGCTACCAGGGCGAGAACCAGTCCATCGTCACCGACCGCCCGAAGGCCGTGGTGCTGGGCGCGGGCCCGATCCGCATCGGCCAGGGCGTGGAGTTTGACTACTCCACCGTCCACGCGGTGACCACCATCCGCCGCGCGGGCTACGAGTCGATCATCATCAACAACAACCCGGAGACGGTCTCCACCGACTACACCACGGCGGACAAGCTCTACTTCGAGCCGCTGACCGCCGAGGACGTGATGAACATACTAACCTACGAAAAAGCCGGCAATGTCATCGCCTCGCTGGGCGGGCAGACCGCCATCAACCTGGCGCAGCCGCTGCACGACCGGGGCGTGGAGATCATCGGCACCAGTGTCGACGCCATCGAGCGCGCCGAGAACCGGGATACCTTCGAGCGCATCCTCGAGGAGTTGAACATCCCCCAGTCCGAGGGCCGCGCGGTGACGAACATCGAGGACGGCGTGAAGACCGCCGCCGAGATCGGCTATCCGGTGCTGGTGCGCCCGAGCTTCGTGCTGGGCGGGCGGGCCATGCAGATCGTCACCAACGAGGAGCAATTGCGCCACTACCTGAAGACCGCCGTGGAGATCGACGCGGACAAGCCCGTGCTGGTGGACCACTACATCCTGGGCAAGGAGGTCGAGGTGGACGCCATCTGCGACGGCCGGGACGTGTTCGTGCCGGGCATCATGGAGCTGGTGGAGCGCACCGGCGTGCACAGCGGCGACTCGATCAGCGTCTACCCGGCGTTCAGCATCTCGAACAAGGTCAAGGGCACGATACTGGACTACTCCAAGCGCCTGGGCCTGGGGCTGGGGATCGTGGGCATCTACAACATCCAGTTCATCGTCGATCCGGACGAGAAGGTCTACATCATCGAGGTCAACCCCCGCTCGTCGAGGACGGTTCCGTTCCTGTCGAAGGCCACGGGCTGGTCGCTGGCGGACATCGCCACGAACGTGATCCTGGGCAAGTCGCTCAAGGAGCAGGGCATATTCGACCTCTACCCGGAGGAGAAGAAGCGCTGGTACGTGAAGGTCCCGGTGTTCTCCTTCAACAAGTTGCGGGGCCTGGACACCTACCTCTCTCCCGAGATGAAGTCCACTGGCGAGGCCATCGGCTACGACGGCAAGCTCTACCGCGCGCTGTACAAGGCGTTGCAGGCCAGCGGCATGCAGCTGCAAAACCACGGCGCGGTGCTGGCCACCATCGCCAACAAGGACCAGGAGGAGGCGCTGCCGCTGATTCGCCGCTTCTACCACCTGGGCTTCAACATCGAGGCCACCGAGGGCACGGCGGAGTTCCTGAAGAAGCACGGCATCCGCACCCGGGTATTGAAGAAGATCAGCGAGAACAGCGAGGACATCCCCGAGGCGCTGCGCTCCGGCCGGATCGCCTACGTGATC
Source organism: uncultured Clostridia bacterium (assembly GCA_947600345.1). Classification (GTDB taxonomy): domain Bacteria; phylum Bacillota; class Clostridia; order Christensenellales; family Aristaeellaceae; genus SFTH01. Next base: position 3,230 of record CANQGC010000080.1, on the reverse strand, counting down.
AACACCCGCAACATCGGCTCTGCCACGACCCAGGCCCGGGACGGCTTCATGATCCGCAGGCTGTCCGTCGAGAACAACGTGAGCTCCTTCACCTCGCTGGACACGGTGGGCGTGCTGCTGGACGTGCTGGAGGAGACGACCTTCGCCATCTCCACCATCGACAAGGAGTAGGCCATGCGCCAGGGCATCTTTGAGATTCAATCCAACCGGGCGCTGACGGCCAGCGTCTACGAGATGAAGCTGCGCGGCGACACGAGCGCCTTCACCGCGCCGGGCCAGTTCGTGCAGATTCAGCTCCCCGGCCTCTTCCTGCGGCGGCCCATCTCCGTCTGCGATGTGGAGGGGGACGTGCTGACGCTGGTGTACAAGGCGGTGGGGAAGGGCACCGAAGCGATGGCGGAGCTCGCGCCCGGCGCGGAGCTCGACCTCCTGACCGGCCTGGGCAACGGCTTTGACCTCTCCAAGGCCACTTCATCTCCGCTTATCATTTCTGGTGGAGTTGGCGTAGCGCCTTTGTACAATTTAGCCAAAAGGTTACTTGGTCCAAAAAATCATGTAACCGCGATTCTGGGCTTCAACACGGCCTCCGAGGTGTTCTACGAGGAGGAGTTTCGCGCCCTGGGAATCGACGTCCGGGTGACCACGGTGGACGGCTCCTACGGCGTCCAGGGCTTCGCCACGGACGCGCTGCCGGAGGCGTACAGCTGCGTCTACGCCTGCGGCCCGGCGCCGATGCTGAAGGCCGTCTACGCCGCCACGAGCACCTCCGGCCAGTACAGCTTCGAGGAGCGCATGGGCTGCGGCTTCGGCGCGTGCATGGGCTGCACCATCCAGACCAAGGCCGGTCCGAAGCGCGTCTGCGCCGACGGTCCGGTGTTTCAAAGGGAGGAGATCGCATGGTGAATACGAAGGTCTCCCTCTGCGGGAAAGTGCTCGAAAACCCCGTAATTCCAGCGTCTGGCACGTTCGGCTACGGCGCGGAGTTCGCCAAAATCTACGACATCAACTGCCTCGGAACCTTCTCCTTCAAGGGCACGACCCGGGAGCCCAGGTTCGGCAATCCGACCCCCCGCATCGCCGAGACCGAGGGCGGCATGCTCAATGCGGTGGGCCTGCAAAACCCCGGCATCGACCACGTGCTCGCCCACGAGCTGCCGGAGATGCAGGCGTACTTTCACAAGCCGGTGATGGCAAACGTGAGCGGATTTTCCGTCGAAGAGTACGTCGAGGTTTGCCGCAAGCTGGACGATTGCCCGCAGGTCGGATGGCTCGAAATCAACATCAGCTGCCCCAATGTGCACGGCGGCGGAATGAGCTTCGGCACCGATCCGGAGCAGGCCGCGCTGGTTACATCCAAAATTCGCCATGTAACCAAAAAGCCGCTGATCGTCAAGCTCTCGCCGAACGTCACGGACATCGCCGCCATCGCCAAGGCCTGCGAGGACGCGGGTGCGGACGGCATCAGCCTCATCAACACGCTGCTGGGCATGCGCATCGACCTGCGCCGCCGCGCGCCGCTGCTCGCCAACCGAACCGGCGGGCTGTCCGGCCCGGCCGTGTTCCCCGTCGCGCTGCGGATGGTCTGGCAGGTGTACGAGGCGGTCAAGATTCCCATCGTCGGCATGGGCGGCGTGCAGAGCGCCGAGGACGTGATCGAGATGATGCTCGCCGGGGCCACGGCGGTGGAGGTCGGCGCGGCGAACCTGGTCAACCCCTTCGCCTGCCGGGACATCGTGAACGCCCTCCCGACGGCGATGCAGAAGTACGGAATCCAAGACTTGAATGAAATCATCGGAGGTGCGCATTAAATGGGACGCGACGTGATCATCGCCTGCGACTTCGCCAGCCGGGAGCAGACGCTCTCCTTCCTGGACAAATTTGAAGCCGAGAAGCCCTTCGTCAAGATTGGCATGGAGCTCTACTACGCCGAGGGCCCGCAAATCGTGCGGGAGATCAAGGCGCGCGGGCACAAGATCTTCCTGGATCTGAAGCTCCACGACATCCCGAACACGGTCAGGAAGGCCATGGCCGTGCTCTCCCGCCTGGACGTGGACATCTGCAACCTGCACTGCGCGGGCACGATCGCCATGATGCAGGCCGCGCTGGAGGGCCTGACCCGCCCGGACGGCACGCGGCCGCTGCTGATCGGCGTGACCCAGCTCACCTCTACCGACCAGGCGCGGATGGAATCCGATCTGTGGATTCGTGAACCCATCGACCAGGTGATCCTGCACTACGCCGAGTGCGCCAAGGCCGCGGGCCTGGACGGCGTGGTCTGCTCGCCGCTGGAGGCGGGCGTCGTCCACGGGCGCTGCGGGCGGGAATTCCTCACCGTCACCCCCGGCGTGCGCTTCGCGGACGGGGACGTGGGCGACCAGGTGCGCGTGACCACCCCGGCGAAGGCGAAGGAGCTCGGCTCGGACTACATCGTCGTCGGGCGGCCCATCACCGCCGCGGCCGACCCCGTGGCCGCCTACCGCCGCTGCGTCGCCGATTTCGTAGGTTAAGGAGGATATGGACATGAAGGAACGCATCGCGAAGGATTTGCTCAAGATCAAAGCCGTGTTCTTCCGCCCGGAGGAGCCCTTCACCTGGGCCAGCGGCATCAAGAGCCCGGTGTACTGCGACAACCGCCTGACGCTGACGGACGTGGCCGTGCGCAACGACGTGGAAAACGGCCTGGCCGAGACCATCCGCGAATACTACCCCGACGTGGAAGTTCTGATGGGCACCAGCACGGCGGGCATCGCCCACGCGGCGATCACCGGCCACCTGATGAACCTGCCCATGGGCTACGTCCGCTCCGGCGCAAAGGATCACGGAAGAAAGAACCAGATCGAAGGGAAGCTTCTGCCCGGCCAGAAGGTCGTGGTCGTCGAGGATCTGATCTCCACCGGCGGCAGCGTGCTGGAGGTCGTCGAGATCCTGCGCGAGGCCGGGGCCGAGGTGCTCGGCGTCGCCAGCATATTCACCTACGGCATGCAGAAGGGCCTGGAGCGCATGGCGGCGGCCAACGTCGAAAACCACAGCCTGACCGACTTCGACACCATCGCCCGCATCGCCGCCGAGGAGGGCTATATCCAGCCCGAGGACGTGGCCCGGCTGATCGCGTTCCGAAACAATCCTTCCGACGAAAGTTGGATTCATGGAGGCAAAGTTTGAAACTGCAAGCAGACACGAAGCGCGCGAAAAGGGCATAGGAAAACAGGCCATCAAAAGATGGTCAAGGA